>CAZNNK010000371.1:0-6810 GCA_964574085.1 uncultured Coleofasciculus sp. | reverse complement strand
TTAGTCTCGTGGGCTCGGAGATGTGTATATGAGTCAGGTCTTGATAGTTGGCATGGAGGAGTAAGGGTTCATCACAGATGTAGCCAGTCCAATGATTGGGATCAGCACCTCGGTAACGAGCATTAAAAAAGGTAATCAGGCTATCATAATCTAGGGCAACCTGCGATCGCGCCTGACCTTGCTGCTCAAAGTGGCGATAAATCAGTTCCCGTGAGGCGTCCCAATCGTTGTTCCATAACCCTTCGGACTTGAGGTGATCAATGTCGGCTGAAGCGGGGCGATACAGGCCGTCGGTAAACTGCTCCACTGTATCCGCGATCGCTCTCCGGTAAGAGCCACTCACATCCCGGATGACACCATCAATATCGAAAACGGCGATCGCGAATCTAGACCCTGATTCTGTCCTTGATTCTAAATTTTTCAATGTAAAATGATTGATTGTACATTAAGTATAAGATACCTGATCTATTCTTGGAGGTTTGTTTGTCTAAATTTATCTTAAAAGTTCTCTGGTTAGAAGAGAATGTGGCACTCGCCGTCGATCAAGTCGTGGGTAAAGGAACTAGCCCCCTGACATCCTACTTTTTCTGGCCCCGCAATGATGCGTGGGAACAAATCAACAACGAACTGGAAGCCAAACATTGGATTAACGACACTGATCGCATTGAATTGCTCAACAAAGCCACTGAAGTGATTAACTACTGGCAAGAAGAAGGTAAAAATCGTCCCATGAATGAAGCTCAGGCAAAATTTCCCGAAGTTACCTTTACAGGCAGTGCCTAGTGGATGAAGCGGAGCTGGGGGAGCTGGGGGAGCAATGTAGAGACGTAGCATGCTACGTCTGGAAGCTGGGGGAGCTGAGGGAGAAAAAACCCATATAAAATAGCGAGTAATACCAAATCCGATGACCCAAACCCCTTTATCCCTGGGATACTTTTTCTTTCTACCCCTCCTGAATATAGCAAAAGGCAGAGGACAGAGGGCAGAAGGCTCCAAGGGAAAAGATTGACTGGTCAAGATTTCAGCATTTCGCTTTGTCCTAAGCGCCTTGGTGACTGCTATCTGATGTCCGGCAATCACCCCCTCACCCTAATTACGGGTATTCACCCGGACATGATATGACTCCTGCCTTCTCCTATACAAAAGAGCTATCCAGCTAACTAACGTCTGGATAGCTCCTTTGTGTTTCAATGGCAATGCTCTATCCCATCAAACCATACCACCCGCTGCCTGAAAGCGTGCCCTTGCTCTCTTAAAAGCTTGCGTGGCTTGGATTTTTTCTTGGCGATTATCACTGGTTTCAACTTGGTTGAGACGCTCTTGGGCTTGAGAGAAAGCCTCTCGTGCGGCTTCCTTATCAATCGTCTCTCCCTGTTCCGCCCCATTCACCAGAATGGTGACTTCATCATTTTCAACTTCGGCAAATCCGCCCATCAGGGCAATGGGTACCCAGTCTTTCCCTGGACGAACTCGCATCACACCAATATCCAGTGCTGATAATAGGGGGGCGTGACCCGTCAAGATACCCAGTTGACCCGTCGTACTGGGCAAAATGACTTCTTCAGCATCAGAATCCCAGACAATCTTGTCGGGAGAAACAACTCGAACAGTTAAGCTCATAATCTGTTAGTGGTCTTTTGTCATACTCAAGGGAGCGCTAATCAAGCTATCTTATTCGTCATTAGTCACTCGCTGAGAAAAGCGTTATGACTAATGACTCAGCACTCAGAAGGGATTACCCTTTCATTTTCTCCGCTTTTGCGATCGCTTGATCAATATCGCCAACCAGGTAAAATGCCTGTTCGGGCAGATCATCCAATTCCCCATTCAGAATCATTTGGAATCCCTTGATGGTTTTGTCAAGAGACACGTACTGACCGGGCAATCCTGTAAAGACTTCTGCCACAAAGAAGGGCTGAGACAAGAAGCGCTCAATCTTCCGCGCCCGCGCCACCGTCAGACGGTCATCTTCGGACAATTCATCTAAGCCCAGAATCGCAATAATATCCTGGAGTTCCTTATAGCGCTGTAGAGTTGACTGCACCGCACGCGCTGTTTGGTAATGTTCTTCACCCACAATACTGGGTTGAAGCATCGTTGATGTAGAATCTAGGGGGTCTACAGCCGGGTAGATTCCCTTCGAGGCTAAGGCACGAGAAAGTACCGTTGTCGCATCTAAGTGAGCGAAGGTGGTGGCTGGTGCGGGGTCGGTTAAGTCGTCAGCGGGGACGTAGACGGCTTGAATTGAAGTAATTGACCCTTCGGTGGTTGAGGTAATCCGCTCTTGCAGTTCACCCATTTCTGTACCCAACGTGGGCTGATATCCCACAGCCGAGGGCATCCGACCGAGGAGGGCGGATACTTCTGAACCCGCTTGCACAAACCGGAAGATGTTGTCGATGAACAGCAGCACGTCTTGCTTGTTGACATCACGGAAATGTTCCGCCATGGTCAGCGCCGCCAAACCCACGCGCATCCGCGCACCAGGGGGTTCATTCATCTGACCGTAGACCAGCGCCACTTTAGATTGGCTCAGGTCTTCTTCGTTGATAACCTTTGACTCTTTAAATTCGTTATAAAGGTCGTTTCCTTCACGGGTGCGTTCGCCCACACCACCAAATACGGATACACCCCCGTGGGCTTTGGCAATATTATTGATCAGTTCTTGGATGATAACGGTT
Organism: uncultured Coleofasciculus sp.; assembly: GCA_964574085.1. Taxonomy (GTDB): domain Bacteria; phylum Cyanobacteriota; class Cyanobacteriia; order Cyanobacteriales; family Coleofasciculaceae; genus Coleofasciculus. Next base: position 4,129 of record CAZNNK010000371.1, on the reverse strand, counting down.
TTACCAACACCCGCTCCCCCAAACAAGCCGACTTTACCACCCCGACGGTAGGGAGCCAGTAAGTCTACAACTTTAATCCCGGTTTCAAAAATTGACGGTTTGGTTTCCAGTTCGGTTAGTTTGGGGGCTGAACGGTGAATGGGGGAGCGCTCTTCGGTGTTGACCGGACCCAATTCATCGACGGGTTCGCCTAATACATTAAAAATTCGTCCCAGAGTGGCACCGCCGACAGGAACACTAATCGCAGCCCCCGTGTCTACGGCTTCCATTCCTCGAACTAAGCCGTCCGTACCACTCATGGCAACGGCTCGGACTTGGTTATCACCGAGTAACTGCTGCACTTCGCAGGTTACGGCAACATCCTGTCCGGCTGCATTCTTACCTTCGATTCTCAAAGCATTGTAAATCTGGGGCATTTTGCCGCCAGGAAACTCAACATCGACAACAGGTCCGATGATTTGAGTAATAACGCCGGTGTTTGTTTTTTCTGTGGTGGCTACCATGCTTGCGTCTATAGGTGATTGATGTTTCTTTACAAAAAACGTTGATCGGTAATGAGCTACTCAAAATCCCCTTAGTCGGGAATGAGCTTCCTGCTTCATCCACTGCCGCTTTCTTATCCCAAAGGACAAGTCAGTCTGACACGGTATGCACAGGCTTTCCTGCTGGTGAAACACTTAACCTAAACAGGGTTAAACCTGTTTAGCGTTTTCTTCCCGCTTCGACCAAGGGAGTCGGCTCCTTGTCCACGGGCGTAAATTCCGGTTCAGCCAACCGTAATCGGGCATTCGGGACATTCTCAAGATGAATTGAGGCATTCTCATCGCGGTCTTAGCCCTGGGCGGGGTAGTTGCTCCAGGCTTCCCTCAAATGGAATGGAAATTCCCGTGCCGTTCTTTAGAGCTTAAGCGCTTAACAATACCGTTCTCTAGATTACCACTTATGGGTAATCGCCATCGCAGTAGCCATTTAGGAATTAGCGAATCGCCTTCAGTATTTCTGGGATTGAGCTTGCTGTTTGCGTCTAAGCAGTGTCCGCACCCCTAGTGTCCCCACTCCCAGCAATCCGAGTAACCCGGATGGTTCTGGCACTTCCGTATGGTTGGGTTCATCACCTGGACTCTTATTCGGTTGAGGAGCTAGTTGTGGCGGTTTTGTCCCCAGAGACTTTCCTTTGATTAAAACAGCAGAGTCTAATATACCATCAGCCTTATCGGCAACATTCACCCTTATCGTATTTCTGCTATTTTTAATCAGCTGACCCTCAAAGGTCAAATTTTTGGTATATCCATCCAGCCTTGTATTCACACTAGACCTGACAGGATTATAAATAAAGTCAGGGTGATACGAGGTCGGGTCGTTGGGGTCAGGAACTAAATTGTTGATCGTAACGGGTTGATTATCACTCAACAGAGCCAAGGACTCTCCATTCAGCCACATTTCAAACGAGTCGTTGAACTCTGTCCCCCCAAATTCGACAAATTCTTCCGAGCCAAAGACATATTCAAAGAATACCTTATCTACTGTGCTATCGGCATCAAAGCTCAATTCAAGTGTAATGGAGTCTCCTTGAAATCCCTCATATCCTGTCTCACCAAGAGGTCCTTGCGGATCAAAATCCGTGCTTAAGTCCGCCTGAGGATCTTGAAAGTCTGGAACTATCCCTCCATCTTTCTCGTTTTCTCCGGGTAAGTCTGCGACTCTACCCGTACTCAAAACGATGCCCTCACCCAGACCGAAGGGATCGTTGCTGAAGATACCAAAGGCTTCATTGTTGACGTTTCCCCGATCATCGTAAACTGTTAAACCAAAGTCACTCAGTCCAGTTGTATCCCCTAACAACACATCAAGTAAATCTTGGGCATTGCTATTCGGTGTGATTGTAAATGCCATCGCTGGCAGTCCCCCAAAGCTCAGAAGAGCCGTTGTTGCAATAGTGGTCGTTGTTGTCTTGATTGGTAGAAGCCCCATCGTTTTTCCCTCCTTCAAGGAAAATAGTTGCACAGTTGTCTAGTCCATTTCAAGCTCTCTGGCTTGTCTTCACGCAAATAATACACTAATGTAAAGTTATGTTAAAGATCTAGTTATAGATAGAGAGTTTTCTGATTATCCTCCATTTTACTATCTAAACAAAATAACTGAAGGTTTGCCTCTAACGTTGAGCAGAAACCCATGGGGATCAGAAATCAACAAAGATTCTAATCGGTTAGTATTTGCAGCCACTTGGTATGAGGAGGATGGATCAAGAAGGATGGTTCAGCACTCAAACCGTATGTTATAAAGACTTAATTTAGCACATTTCCGCCCAGAATAAGTATTTGCGCCAGCGTTCTGCTCCCCGACATCAAAACAAATTCGCCAATTTTCCCAAATCTCTTGACACATTCCCAGCCAAAACTGCTAATATAAGCAAGGTACACACATTGGGGTGTAGCCAAGCGGTAAGGCAGCGGGTTTTGGTCCCGCCATTCCCAGGTTCGAATCCTGGCACCCCAGTCGCATCTACCTGAATCCCATTTATCCAAAACCAAGCTTCGAGCAGTAAGAATAACTAAACTCAGCGGCTCTCGTCAGGGAGTCGCTGACTTGTAATTGACTTTAATCGTCTTATGGGCTTTTGTGTCCCTTACCGAGAAGCCCCACACCCCACACCCCACACCCTGCCTACCTTTGACGCGAGCTTGTCACCCCTTCAGGTTGTTGTCATCTCTCTCATCCGCCTCCTCTGGATACCCCTTCTAACCCCAGAAAAAACGATTCACGGAATTTTCACATAAACCGAGCCATTCTTCATCAACGCTTATCCCAAAAGCCTCTGTGGAACAGTTAAGCTACTAGGTAAGACGATATACATCGTTTACTCCCAAGTTGCAATTAGTGTATCTCACTTCTTATCCCGTTCTCAGTGGGTCGAGAATGGGATTTTCCATTATTGGGTGGTACCATCTTGATAAAGAAAAAGGAATAGAGTGTCGGGATCAATGACAACGGACAAAGGAGGCATAACCAAGAACCTGACCCAACTTTACAGAAACTTCATCGATTTTTTACATAAACTTCATCGTAGCTACACACAACTCCTGCCACTTAGGTAGATAATAAAAACATAGATGAAATCTTTTTCCCACCCTTGGACGAATCCCCTTTCGGGGATTTTTTTTTGGCAATATAACTTAACAAAACGTCAACCCAGAATCCCCTTTGCCGGATTCCCAAAAGCGATACCTGTAAGAGGGGGTGACGATTGTACTCACCCTCTGATTAATGAAAATCTCCGCTCAAGCCCTCTGTGTTGGATTACTATGTTCTGGAGGGTTAGCGTCGCCTGTCATTGCTCAAACTCCTGAGTCCCAAACCGATACGCCACTGTCACCAATTGAAGGAACTGCCACAGACTTGAGAGTCTTACCCCGTATAGGCGGTAACTTTACCAGCGAAGGCGCCGGCTATCAAGACCCATTTTTTAGTCTGGAAGGCTTTGTTCCGATTACTCAGACTCCCGGAAGTACCCTAACATTCCTAGAGGGACAGTTGCGCCTGTTAACCGACTCCACGATGGGCGGAACGATTCTCCTGGGACAACGATTTTACAATTCCACGCCAAACCGGATTCTGGGAGGCTATCTTGCCTACGATACCCGCGATACCGGAAACAGCGTGTTTCACCAAATTGGTGCAGGGTTTGAACGACTAGGAGACAATTGGGATTTGCGGGTGAATGCGTATTTGCCAGTGGGTGAACGCCGCCCAGAGGTGGATGAGTCGTTCTCCCTGCGTGGATTTCAGGAGAATAATTTACTCCTCAATCATCGCCAGCGCTTTGAAGCAGCCATGGCGGGATTTGATATTGAAGCGGGGGGACGATTGTTGCGATTCGGGGAGGGAGATTTACGGGGATATGGGGGGGTTTATTATTACGGTGGGGAGGGAACTGATGGTGCAATTGGGATTCGAGGGAGATTGGAGGCGCGTCCCACGGATTATCTGAATCTGGGTTTATCGGTGCAAACTGACCAAATTTTTGATACTCGGATTGTTCTGAGTCTAGGCGCAACCTTTCCAGGAACTCGTCCCCCTGGGGTTGAATCCGGTAGCGCCTTAACACGGATGGGTGAATCGGTAGGACGTA
>CAZNNK010000370.1:0-6812 GCA_964574085.1 uncultured Coleofasciculus sp. | reverse complement strand
GAGTTTGGTGACAGCAGCTAAAGGCGCGATTCCAGGAACCACGATTCTCAGCGATATTTCCTTTGATGTGGCTAGAGGCGATCGCATAACATTAATTGGTCCCTCTGGTGCGGGCAAAAGTTCACTGCTGCGGCTATTGAACCGATTGAGTGATCCCACCAGCGGTATGATTTATCTGGATAATCAAGATATTCAAACCATTCCCGTACTACAGTTACGACGGCAAATTATGCTGGTTTCCCAAGAACCAAAACTATTGGGAATGACGGTACGGGAGGCGCTGGCTTATCCGTTGGTGTTACAGCAGCTCGGAAAATCCGCGATTGCGCGGAGCGCAGTACCAGAGGGAATCGCACAACGGATTGAAACCTATCGGGAACGGCTGCACATCCCCAATGATTGGCTGGAACGCACAGAATTACAACTTTCCGTCGGACAACGACAACTGGTGGCGATCGCACGGGCTTTAGTTTGTCAACCTAAAATTATCCTATTGGATGAACCGACATCCGCCCTTGATGTGGGGACAGCTTCTCATGTTTTGGGTGTCTTGGCTGACATGGCGAAGCATGATCAGATCACGGTTTTAATGGTCAATCATCAGTTAGACATGGCTCAACTCTTCTGTAATCGAGTATTGTATCTACAGACAGGTCAGCTTAGGCAAGATAAATCCGCGACTAATTTGGACTGGAACCTGTTACGAGAATCCCTCGTTCAAGCCAAAGCACAAGCGACTGAAGAGTGGGGAGAAGAAGAGTTTTGACCCTTCGCTTCCCTCAAGGGAACCTGGTTTGTCGGGGCGGGTTTAGGGACTTTCGGCTCGCGATTGATGGTAACGTTTGTACAAAACCCGCCCTGACTAAATTGTGCTTTGCCCCTCTCCATCCCAGAACACTATTGTCGCCCAGCGGTACTCGCGGCTGCGGGTGTGACATGGGATCGAGACGTCGGATAATGATTATTGGATTCTCCTCCAGTTGATTGGCTGCGTTCCAGCATTTCTGAATTAAATCGATAACCCACATTCCGCACCGTTTGAATTAAACTTGGTTGTCGGGGATCAGTTTCGATTTTTTTCCGCAACGAGAGGACATGGGTATCAATCGTGCGGGGATTGTCAATCGCATCGGGCCACGCTCGACGGAGTAACTCAGAACGACTTAATGGTAATCCTTCCGCTTGGGTTAAGACGTAGAGTAAACTAAACTCCTGAGGCGTTAAATCAACAAACTCCCCTTTGTAACATACCCGGCGCTGGACTAAATCAATTTTGAGATCACCATATTCCAGCGTCATTGGCACAGCCGTGGTTTGGATGCGGCGAATCAGCGCCTCAACTCTTGCCAGAAATTCCTGCATCCCAAAGGGTTTAGTTAGATAATCATCAGCACCCGCTTTTAACCCTTGGACGATATCGACCTCGTGATTACGGGCAGACAACATGAATATTAATGATTGTCGCTGCTGATGAATCCAGCGGCAAAACTCTACTCCGTCACCATCAGGTAAGTCAGAGTCTAGAACCACAAGAGTGGGTTGGCGATTGTAGAACGTTTCTCTGGCTTGATAGAGGCTGGCAGATTGATAAACCCAATAGCCAGCTTGCTGTAAGTGCCAACCTAGCAGCGATCGCAAATGGGGATTCCCCTCGATAATCTGAATACAAACCGATGCTCCCACGGCATTTTGTTTCCTTTTTCGGCATTGTTACTTAGGTTAACAAAGCTAATGTCAAGATTTTGTAACAACTGTTACTGTGATAGCTGAGGGAGCGGGGTGTCGGGTGTGGGGAAAATTTGCTTTCATCTTCAGTGATAGTACCTCCAAGGAAGTTCTCCACACCCTTCGAGGTGTCTGAGAAGCCTACGCTGACCTGAGTACAGGTACAGCGTAGGTGCGTCATGTGTGACATTTTGTGGTACGCTAAATTTTCAAGCATCCATTTGAGACAATATATTACTATCGTCCTCTGCGTTACCTCTGTTATTATGTCTATGTCAAAAAAAGCTCTTCCGACCCGGGGGCAGTTGGAACGCCGCCTCTCTCAAGGAATACAATCACTGTACCGTGAGCAACTTGGACATCAACCTGGCAAAATAACAGCCAGTATTCAAGGTGATAGAGTTACGCTGATTCTGGAAGATGCTGTAACTCAGCCGGAGCAGTTACTTGCTAACCAAGGAGACAAAGACCTAACTGAGAAGGTGCGCTCAGATTTAGATGCTGCCATCAAACCTAAATTGAGAGAGCGAATTCAACAAATTTTGGGAGTAGAGGTGGTTGATTTGCTGAGTGATACCACTCTAGAAACTAAAAGGGAGGGAATCATCGCTGTACTAGCTGAGACGCCTCAATTTCGCTGTTCGGGTTCAGTCGCCCAACAGACGACTCATCAAGCTTCTTAAGACGTTAGTGATTATCATTTGTCTGATGTCATTTTTTCAATAAAACCTCTATGGCTTAGGATTATTAGAATCTAGATTGTTAATTCTAAAAATGTACGTTGGTAACAATTAATATAAATAAATGCCCAATAATGGCAAATTATTTAGAGAAAACCTGAAGATAATCCTTATTTAGATAAATTATGAAATTTAAGCTGGGCTGTCAATTAAATTATAGTGTTGCGGCAAGCAGCACTTTTATTTTTAATCTCAGCGTTGTTGAGAAAAAACATCAAAAAATTCTGCAAGAAAGCTTGCGAATTGAACCATCCATGGATTATGAGGAGTATGTGTCTCCTCGGATGGAAAACCGCTATCTACGAGTCCATGTACCCCAAGGTGACTTACAGGTGTCCTATCAAGCAACTGTGGATTTATATTATCAGGATGAAGACCCCAGTTCGATTCCAGAAAATCCTCCGGAAAAGTTACCGTTAGAAACGTTACATTACCTCTACCCATCGCGTTACTGTGAGTCAGATCGGCTGATGCGTCTGGCACAGAATGAGTTTGGCAATTTGATTCCTGACTATTCCCGCGTCACGGCAATCTGTAACTGGATTTACGATAACGTCACCTATCTATCAGGTAGCACGAATCAACATACCTCGGCTTATGATACCGCGACAGAACGAGCAGGGGTTTGTCGAGATTTTGCCCATTTGGGAATTGCTTTTTGTCGGGCGTTGAATATTCCAGCTCGATTTGTGACGGGATATGCTTATAATTTAGAACCGCAAGATTTTCATGCCTATTTTGAGGCGTATTTAGGCGATCGCTGGTATTTGTTTGACGCCAGCCGACTCGCCCCCTGTAATGGGTTAATTCGCATTGGTATTGGGCGCGATGCGGCTGATGTCGCCTTTGCCACTATTTTTGGTGATGTTCAGATGAACTATAAGGATGTGTTTGTCGAAGCGGTTCCGGATCAGGATGGAAAAACGCCTGAACTCCCCGACTATACCAATCGTGCGATCGCGTTAATATAACAGCAGGCTTCAAGGCAGCAAGGAGGTTCAGGCAACAGAACAGTAAAGAATATCCTCTTCCTGCCTTGGTACTGCTATAAAATAGACAGATAAGCTGAAGTCAGTAGCGGGTTCGAGGACAGGTTCCGTAGGGATACAGCGTTGCCGTGCCTCCTGCCTATTGGATTCAACGCCATGCACGCCGACTAATTCCACTCACCCAATCCACGAGAACCGTCAGCATAATTAAACAGGCGATAGTGGTAACAATACCGGGCGCGTCAAAACTACTCAATTGTTCACTCAATAACCGCCCTAATCCACCCGCCCCCACTAATCCCACGATTACCGTTTCTCGCATACAGACTTCCCAACGGTACAGACTATACGCCAGAAAACGGGGTAATGTCATCGGTAGCACCCCATATAAAAACACCAACGCAGCGGGGGTTCCCTGAGCTTTCAAGGCTTGTAATGGAGGTTGGGGGAGATTTTCTGTCACTTCTGCCATCAGCCGCCCTAAAATCCCCAAATTGTGCAACCCCAACGCGATCGCACCCGGTAAAATACCCGGAAATAAGATAAACAGCGCCACTAACGCCCAAATTGGTGCAGGAATTGCCCGACACACCAATAAAATCGCCCGGGTGAGTAAAAAGGTAATCCATACCCAAATTTTCTCGCCTCGCCCTCTTCCTTGACGACTCGGATTGAGTAATCCTCCAGGTAGGAAAAAATTACGAGTTGCCGGAAACGAGAGTAAAATGCCACCCATACCCGCCAGTGCGATCGCCAGAATGGACATGGATAGGGTTTGGGTTGACAATCGGACTAATTCTGGCAATTGTTCCCAACTGATAGCCGGTGGAAAGGATACCGTGATCGCATCCGCCAATAATTTCCCAGTGCGGGGTGACCAAAGTTGGGTAAAGTCAGGATGGACATACCAAAAACAGAAGGGGATGAGTAGCGCCCCAGCGATACCCGCCAGAGTAATTAACGGATCACGCTGATATAATTTCCGTTGAGACGTAGAAGCCTGATGAGCATTTAAATCCAACCGACTGCTACAGCCTAAGCGATCGCGAAACCAGGCGCTACTGAAATCAACCATCCCATTTAAGATAAACAGGGCATAGAAAAACGTCCATAACTGCTGATAACGTAGTGACTGTAAACTCAAGAAAATCTCATATCCTAATCCCCCAGCCCCGATAATTCCCAATACCGCCGCCGAACGAATTGAACATTCAAAGCGATAAAAGGTATAGGAGAGAAGATTTAAAAAGGCTTGGGGAATCAGCGTATACAGAAACGCGGTTAACGGTGCAACCCCACTATTCAGCAGCGTAATTAGCGGTTGACGGGGCGTCTCATCCAGAATTTCGGCAAACACCTTCGCCACCACCGCCCCAAAGGGAATCGCGATCGCTAAAATGGCGACTAAGGGATCAAGTCCCCAAATATTCACAAAAAACAGTCCCCACAGCATTTCGTGAATCGCCCTGGGAACCGCCAACAATCCCCGCAAACTCACCCAAATCTTCGACGGGTGTCTCTCGATTGCACCCGGAGAAACCGCCAACCACCATACCTCAGAGGTGAAGATTCCGCCAATGATTCCCAGCACCACACTGAGAAATGTACCACAGACGGCATAGGCTAACGTGGTAAGCGTCGCCTCTAAGGTTAATTGGAGAAACTCAAGGCTTAACTCCGGTTGTAGACTGGCTTGGAGGAATCGCCCTAATAGGGAAAATCCACCTGGATTCAAGATATCCTGTCCCCAGATACCCGCCTGATCGAGAGAAAGTGCGATCGCGCCGATAAATACCAATCCCCAAACCGTTTGTGGGTTGATAATTGGGGGACGAGATAAGGGCTGAGGTTTCACAGGATGATGATGGAGGAGGTGGGGAAGCGGAGGGAGATAGGGGAGATGAGGGTGGGTTTGAGATAACGTTATTATCAATGGCGAAATGCAATGCCCTAAACCTACCCCTACAAACCAGGTTCCTTTCAGCGCATCAAAGGGTCAAAACTGCCGTTTTTCTGTCTTTAGTATGAAGAAAATTGTAGGGGTTTATTGCCACTATGGGAAAGTATGCCCAGAATCTCACCAACCGCTTAGGGTTGAAACCCAAGGAACTAAAATCTCAAGTCAGCTTTAGCTGACTGAATCAGAGTTTTATTCGTCTTGAGACGACTTGCGCTTTTAGCCAAGAACTTGAGTTCTTGGCGGGTGTCGGGGCTTATTGACAAAAGTGCAAGTATGGGACACTGTCCCTTTCCTATGTTCCCTATTCCCTGTTGCCTTTAAAGACTATCATGCCACTATTAAACATGAAATTACACCTCCGCAAACTGCGTCAAATTCTAGCCTTGTCCTTAATCCCAATTTGCCTGATTTTTGGTTTCGCGATCGCCGACAATAATAGCGACGCCTTAGCCACCCCTCTAACTCCAACCGCCCAATTAACCCCATCCCATCCCCAATCTGAGAAATCTGTCGATTTAGACAAAGGGAGTGAACAAGCGAAAAAGGCATCAGAAAAGGCATTTGAGGGCTTAGAGACAACCAAAGAATTGATCGGCAAAACCGAGAAAAGAAAACAGGCGATCGAACATGGACGGAAAAAGGCAAGCCAGAAATTAGACTCGATGGCTAAAAAAGCCGAAAAAGCCAAAAGATCTGAAGAATCCTTGAACCACACCGAAAAACTAACCCTTGATCGAATAACTGACGGCAAATAATCCAACGTTCACTCCGATCTGGCACTATTCTCAATAAGCAAAATTGTCGGGTGCGTTAGCGTTCGCGCAGCGTTCCCGAAAGATAGCGTAACGCACCGCTACTCAAAACTTTGGTAACTCAGGAGAAATAACCCAGCAGTATCTCACCTAAGAGGGATAACATTAGCCGCCATCAACGTTACATTTATTTACAAAGGCAATCATAGATAACTTAAACGGAGAAATAGAGTATGACTAACCAAACCAATACCCCAGCACCCGAAACCCTCACCAGTCCCGAAGAACGCAATGCTTGGAGATTTGGCTTCAGTCCCCAAGCCGAAATTTGGAATGGTCGTCTAGCCATGCTAGGCTTCATTATTGCCCTATTCGTTGAGTACTTTTCGGGTCAAGGAGTTCTGCACACATTAGGACTAATGTAAATACCTTGATGTGAATAAACCCCCGTGCTTCCAAACTCAGACCAAACTCTATCGTGCGTTGAGCAAAAGGGCGTTGGCGATTGGCGGGATAGCAACCCGCGTGGTAACGGTGAAAATACCGATGGCTGAGTTTATCGGGAAGACGCATTCCGGTGGCGTTAGGAATCAGCGTGGGGGCGTCTACGGCGATGAGGGCGGGTTCAGTGGCGGCTATCCAATTG
>CAZNNK010000369.1:0-6821 GCA_964574085.1 uncultured Coleofasciculus sp. | reverse complement strand
ATGCTGGGACGATTGAAAGCCGCGATCGCAGGTCTGGGGAAACGACTGAATCTCTTTCCACCAAGCCCATTTCAGCACCAACGCATTCGGTAGGTGAAGTCATTTCCATCAGCCAAAACAATCTCAATCTCCAATTTACCGTTAACAGTACCAGGGTGCATCCGGGAAAAGGTGTGATTCAACCGAATCAAGGGAATCAGTGGGTAGTAGTGGATACAACCCTTGTCAATCAAGCACAACAACCGCAAACCTTTTCCGTGGTTTCCTTTGAAATTATCGATGGAAACAATAACACCTATGAAGTGGCGCTTTTAGCCAGTGCATTGGAGGATATTGAGACGCCGACGGGTGAAATTAATCCCGGCGATAAACGACAGGGACAGCTTGTGTTTGAAGTTCCCGAAGATACGACCAATTTGAAACTGTTATTTCAGCCGAATCCGATTAAGTGTGAAGAAAAATCAACAGCAGCTAAGGGGTTAGATTGTCAACCCATTGTTGTTAAACTATAACCAATCACCCATGACCAATCAACCCTATGGAAACCGCCAATCCGATATTTCGTCATCAAATCTCCGCTGATGTAATTGCCTTAGACAAACAGGGACGAGTTATTCTAGTGGCTGATGTCAGAGGTAGCCGTGTGGTTAAGCTTACCCTCCCTCAATTTACCTCCTACCTAAAAGCCACGCAAACCGTCGTTCCATTTGCCATGCTAGTTGACCCCGAAACGATTCAAATTGTTCAATGGGATGGCGTCAATTGGTCAGAGGCTATCTGTTCCCTAAAGACGACGGATATAGTAAACTACTATGATCCAAGCTGCGACAATCACACCATTGATGGAGATTATCTAGAAGCGTTAATTGAGTCTTGGCTGCGAGACTTAGCTTATCACTGGAAGTCCGTCACACCGCCAGCAACTAACGAGTTAGCTGCTATTGGTTTGTTGCAGCAGCTAGAAGATGGAAGCACCAAAAGTGACGTGGAGATTGCGGGTGATACTTTACTTGGAGACCAATTTTTTGATGAGTATTTGTACGGGGCGTGATCCGCAAGCCAATACTCTGTTAGAGAGTACCTTACCATCAGTACAATTCGCCCTGCCAAGTATTGGCGTGATGGAAGCATTATCAGCCTTAGAAAATGAGCTAAAGTATCGCAGACGCTTTGAAAATTGCTGTTTTCTTTTGTCCGACTACTTAACTGAATCAACCCATCCTGATAAGTACCATTTCTGCACAACTCAACGTTTCTTTATATTAATTTAATCAATGGCGAATCAAGTAGAGACTTGGGACGAAGTGAGATATAATAAATTCAACCATCATCCCATTACCGACCAATAGAGCAATCATGTGCATCCCCTAGAAATCAAGGATCAACTCAAATCCCTAATGAAAGAGGCATCATCGATAGAACCCTGTTTAGCGAAACGGTTAGATGAGATCAACCGCTGGGTGAAAGACATCAAGCCAGGTTCGCTTACGGCTAAAAAATTTGTCATGGCATTTTTGTTAGAGGTGATTCGAGATGCTAACGTTTGGCTAGCGATCAACGCCTTATCCTCTCCCGAGTTGCAGGACTCTGCCTTTGAGCAAATGACGCCCACGGAACAATATTGGTATCGTTATCTTTTTCCCCTATGGCTAAATAGCAATGATCCAAAGTTTTACATTTGGAAACAAAAGTTGATGTCATGCGAATTCACTCAAGCAGACGATGATATCCTTAACGCTATAGCTCAGACAATTGAGAGTCGAGGAGGTACAGTTTGGCGACGCTATATCGCCGATTTTTCAATGGCAACGGATCTGATTGTTAGTTATCGTCAAAGAAAGCCCCTTTGCCTTCAGGTGACGACCGTGAGTAATGACCATTCTCAAAAAAAATATGAAAATTGGCAAAATACGCTGCAAATGTGGGTAATTGATAGAGGACTTTTCCTAAGTTATAACCCGGGAAAGCCCGATTTTTTGGAGCAGTTAGTCAGGATAAGTCTTTATAACAGTGACTTTCTTCCCCTGGGACATTACCTCAAATTTCCCTAACAAACCAGATTAGTCATGACGACCGCAATTTTTTAGCACAAACAGAATTTCTTCTCTAACTTATGGTCACCAAACAACAAAATTACAGTCATGATGACTTAGGCGCTTTTTCTGAAGCGCTGGAAAAATCCCGGAAAATGCAGCAGGATTGGCTGACCCATGGACTTGATTTTGTGAATTTGTATATTGAGGATATTGAGGGAGATTGGTTAGACAGGTGGGACGATGATGAAACACCGGGAGAGAGTTCTGTCACCTTAACATCAGATCAGACGTTTATTGAACCCTCAGTTGTCGAATTTATTGGTGCTTTTTTGGCGAGTGATTATCCCGCTGCAGTTTGGGCGCGAGAAAGTGATCATCCCTTAGCACAACGAGTGCAGCAGCAAATGGAAACTGAGGGATTAGCTCAAATTATTGCCCAGTTGGAAGGCTGTTTGAGTATTCCTGATGAATCGGATAAACTGCATGAAGCGACCATGATTTTGGCAGGTGGGGTGACGGTTGGAGAGATGACCCGCGATTCTGGGGATGAGGAAGATGAGTTTAAGTTATTTGATTTAGCCGAAAGTTTGTTGGAGAAATTAGCGGAACTTAAGGAAAGAGAATGGAGGATTATGGGGAATTGAGGTGAATGGATCTGTTTGCAGGGAAGAAAAGGGCGCAGGTTGGTCATTGGTGTCAACTTAAGGTAAAGAGCAGGGAGAGCGGGAGGTGTAGGGGCGGATTTTACAGATAACATTTTGCACCCAACTAATAACTTGACTAAACCCGCCCTTCTCCAGTAGCTGAAAATTAGAATGGGTAAGGGTTATGGCTTAAGTTGACACGGGCGCACGTCGGTGCGCCCCTACGAATAATGAATTTGATGCTTAAACAGAAATATGGCAAAGGGATTTGGCAAGGGTAAACAAAAAAGGAGTCACAAAAAACGCCAACAAGCTTATTTAAAAGTTATTTTTGCTCTGCTGAACTGTCCTCCGGGTAGGGAAACAGAGATTTTGATGCGCCACCCAAATCTGATTAATGCTGGTTTAGTTAAGATGATGACAATGGTGGCGATGACGCTGGTAGCGAAAGGCGATCGCCAAGCGGCTAACTTTTTAGTGAATATTAATAGTGTCACTTGCAGTCCTAATTGGCAAAACGTTGAGACACAACCCTTAACTTAACTAAATTCGCCCCTTTTAGGGAAGTTAGGAGAAAAAATATTAAATTAGAGATCCTTGCCAGTCGTATTAAAGGGGTTTCCGGTGACGTATCGTTTTGAGTTTAATCCTTACCAGCGCCAATTTCGACATCCCCTAACCACTCATCATGGCATCTGGAAAGTACGTGAGGGGATTATCCTGCGTTTGATGGATGAAACTGGGCGAATCGGTTGGGGAGAAATTGCACCACTCCCTTGGTTTGGTTCTGAAACCTTAGAACAAGCCCGACAATTTTGTCAACAGTTTCCATCTCAGTTTACATCAACCGATATTTTCTCAATCCCGGCTGAACTCCCTGCCTGTCAGTTTGGCTTTGAGTCAGCTTGGGATGTTTTAGTCGCAAGGAATGAGGGAGATGGGGGAGATGAGGGAGATGGGGGAGAGAGTCGTATTGAAACTGAAAAAAAAAACCAGTTGTTACCCAATTCGTCGCTGAAATATAGTTATCTTTTGCCCACAGGGGAAGCAGCGTTAACCTCTTGGCAACAAGGTTGGCAACAGGGCGATCGCACGTTTAAATGGAAAATTGGTGTAACCTCTATGGACTCAGAACTGAGGTGGTTTGACCAATTGGTTCAAGCCTTACCCCCATCGGCTCAATTACGCTTAGATGCGAATGGGGGACTCACACGGAATCAAGCAGAACAATGGTTACAGGTAGCGGATCAGGCGGGAATTGTCGAGTTTCTGGAACAACCCTTGCCACCAGAGGAGTTTGATGTGATCAGGGCAATGCAGGATCAGTATAAAACAGCGATCGCCCTGGATGAATCTGTCGCCACGTTGAACCAACTCAAAACCTGTTACCAGCAGGGATGGCGGGGAATCTTTGTGATTAAAGCCGCGATCGCCGGATCGCCTACACAACTCCGACAATTTTGTCAAGCCCACGATCTCGATGTGGTTTTCTCCTCCGTCTTTGAACGTGCGATCGCCAGAATAGCAGTTCTCAATTTAGCTGTAGAATTATCTCATCCCCATCGAGCTGTTGGGTTTGGAGTTAATCACTGGTTTGTGGAAGACTAGCACAAGAAGGCAGAAGACTACTTAGTAGCGAGCAAGATGCTCGCACTACAAGGATTTCACCATTATTGACATTAAGGTTTAAATGCCGAACAGCTTAGGAGATAGGGACAGGGGTGCAGGGGTACGGAGGGACGAGGATATTTGTAGGGGCGGGTTTAGGGATTAATATTGATTGTTTACCCTAACTAGATTGCGAAACCCGCCCTAATAGTTTGTTTTGGTGGCTTTAAAATGAGTTCTATTTTAATCGATATAAAACAGCGAAATAATGATTGGCTCATGGGTTTTGACAATAACCAATTCCCAGAAATAAATCAGAAATTATTTGATCAATTTTCCAAGTTATCTCGATGTCAAACCGTTCCTAAGATTCTTCTGACTGAATCTAACCCTTGGCGATTCCTTGCTGCATTTAGCGCCGCTGTCGGTGCCAATTGTTCAGTGTTTTTGGGCAATCCCAACTGGACACAACAGGAATGGCAACAGGTTTTAGCATTAGTCCAACCCGATTTAATTTGGGGAGATTTGTCACGGGTGATTCGTCAAGAGTTATTTGTCAATAATAAGGGACAAGGGATAATCAAGACGGAACCGACAATGGGCGTTTGTAGTCAGCGCTTGATTCGTGATGGCACTAAAGTGCCGACTACGAACCCTGGAATAATGATTCCTACAGGAGGTTCTTCGGGTAAGATTCGCTTCGCTAGGCACAGTTGGGAGACGTTAATGGCATCAGTGCGAGGGTTTTATCAGTATTTTGACCAGAAGCCAGTGAACTCGTTCTGTGTCCTGCCCGTGTATCATGTGAGTGGGTTGATGCAATTTCTGCGATCGCTAACTACGGGAGGACGATTTGCGAGTCTACCTTTTAAAGATGTGGTGGCGGGAAAAGGACGAGAGATTGACCCCAGAGATTTTTTTATTTCCTTGGTTCCCACTCAGTTACAACGCTTACTCCGGGCGAATGCAGCGAGTTGGTTATCTCAGTTTCACACGGTTTTGTTAGGCGGTGCGCCAGCGTGGGAGTCTCTCTTAACTGAGGCGAGACAACAGGGTATTCGCTTAGCGCCAACTTATGGAATGACAGAAACGGCGTCTCAAGTGGTTACCCTGAAACCTGACGCATTTCTGGCGGGGAATAATAGCTGCGGTAACGTTCTCCCTCACGCCCAAGTGACAATTCGCCGTACAACTGGGGAAATTTTGGGGACAAATCAAATCGGAATTGTCACGATTGCAGCAGATTCTTTGGCTTTGGGTTACTATTCCTCCGGAGATAAGGAAGAATTTCCCCATCACCAATCCTCAATGCCCAATTGTAATGCAACGCCGGATAAAATCTCAATGCTGCAATCTGACGATTTGGGATTTTTTGATAATCAGGGGTATTTAACCATTATCGGACGGCACAGTCATAAAATTATTAGCGGGGGTGAAAATATCTTTCCCGCAGAAGTCGAAGCGGCTATTTTAGCGACCCAATTAGTGAGGGATGTCTGTGTGATTGGCATACCCGATGATGATTGGGGTCAAGCGGTTACAGCGGTTTACATTCCCCGTTCATCAGAGGTTTCTGTGGATAGTTTAAAAGCCGCACTGGGCAATCGGTTAAGTCGGTTTAAGCAACCTAAATATTGGGTTGAAGTTGAACAATTACCCCGCAATGATCAAGGAAAAGTTAACTATGAATCGGTTAAAACAATGGCTTTAAACTTTTTATCGAGATCGAGAACACCGATTCATACCAAATCCGCCTTTATTACCCCCTTTTGAGGAGGCGATTGAAATCGCAGCTACACAAACAAAGTCCGCCTGCGCGGACTCGATTAGAAAGGGGGTGGCTAACCCGGATTTGGTATCAGTAGTCGAATCATTAGATAGGAGTTCAATTCGGCTTGTCACTGTGGAAAATACGACGTATTGACTAATCACAGAACGTGTGTCGAGGTTCCGATTGTCCGCGATAGCCATTCACTTAAAGCGGTGGGCGTGACATCATCGGGATAATTGATAATTTTGTCCAGGGGAAGCGTCTAATCAAGTGCGGAGGCGATAACCCATTCCTCTGACCGTTTCAATTAAGTCGCTGCCTAATTTTTTGCGTAGATAACCGATATAAACATCAACAATATTAGAACCCGGATCATAATCATACCCCCAAACATGACTAAGTAACTGCTCTCGGCTCATCACTTGTCCGGGATGGCGTAACAGGGTTTCTGCGAGGGTAAATTCTCGTGCGGAGAGTTCAACAAATTGACCCTTAACCCGAACCCGACGAGTCCGTAAATCTAAACTAACGTGACCGATAGTTAGTACCATCTCTTGCTTAGATTTTGGCAAATAGTTATTACGCAACCGCACGCGCACCCGAGCGATGAGTTCTTCAAACTGAAAGGGTTTAGTCATATAATCATCAGCCCCTCCCTCCAATCCAGCGACCTTATCACGGATATCATCACGGGCGGTGAGAATAATAATGGGTATTTGTTCCCCCCGACCACGCAACTCCTCTAGGACTTGTAAACCATCG
>CAZNNK010000368.1:0-6838 GCA_964574085.1 uncultured Coleofasciculus sp. | reverse complement strand
GGCTGGGGTCAATTCCTATCAATTCTCGCTTACAAAGCTGCGAAAGCTGGTAAAGCGGTGGTGAAGGTTAAACCCCATAACACAAGCCAGATATGCTCTTGTTGTAATCGCTTGGTCAAGAAAGATTTATCAGTCCGAATGCATGAGTGCTTATGCGGATTGATTTTGGATAGAGATTGGAACGCGGCGATTAACATCAAGAGAGTTGGGCTGGGCATATTCCCAACTATAAAACGCCGGAAGCGTAGCCGCAAGGAGCCGCTCAAGGAAGCCTACACCGTAATCTTTGATTCGGTGTAGGAGGATGTCACATAGTTGTTTGCCCTGAGATCGCAGTTCTATGAGTCGAGCGATGGTCGCTACGCGAACCGCCTTCGGCATCGCTAACGCTATCCTCGTATTATCCCCTATGAATCTATAAGCCTGGAAAAATGCAATTAGAAGATTATTTTGATTTCCTCAGTCCTGATGACATTCGGATAAAAGGCACAAGAATAGGGATTGAAACTATTTTATACGATTTCATCCATCGGTGTCGCACCCCAGAGGAAATTGCCCAGAGTTATCGAACCCTAGATTTAGAACCAGTCTACGCTACGATTCTATACTATCTGCACAACAAAGAAGCAGTCAGTACCTACCTCGCTAATTGGATTGAGCATGGTCGCAGGATGCGAGAGGAACAAAAACACAATCCTCCACCTGTTTCTGAAAAACTGCGGAAACTGAGAGCAGAAAGAGAAGCAATGAGGAAAGCAAGTGGCGCTAAAGTATCTTTTAGATGAGAACGTCGATCGAGTTTATCAAACTCAACTTTTGCGGCAATATCTTGAATTAGTTGTTCTTAGGGTAGGAATTCCTGAACTAAAGATTCAGCACCTTTATTCATTTGTTCCTCGTCTTGGTTCCTCAATTGTAAATAAAGCCAGTCCAGAATCAGTGGACTGAGCCGACGATTATCGTAGATTTGCGTTTGCAGGCTGTATGACTCTCTCTCAAGATCTTGCGGAGTGTACCTTCCACTGATTACCTCCTGGACAAGTACCTCTGTGTTTTCTCTAAGCCGATCAAGTCTGGTAGCAGCTTCGTTATGTTCATTATATTGACGTAATCCAAAGACGAAAGCTGGAATTAGTGGAACTAGAACAGCCAGTAGGAACTTTTCAAGAGTTAAGCCCCTAATCAAACCGATCAGAAGAACAATGATTGTCAAGGACAGCAAGATAATGATTATCCATTTAGAATAACGGCGACGCAACTGAGCATCCCACCAAACGTTAGAACGTTGACAAATAATTCGAGCTTGGTGGATTGGCAACTGCTCAACACTAACCGGATACCAATTCTGGAGTTTTGTCAGGTTTATATTTTTACGTTTATATCTATTATAAGCGTCAATAACTGTTTCTGGCTCAACACGAACTCCACAGTTTAGGCTTGCCCAATTGAACTGAAGAACCTCACAATCAAACATCTGTTGAATCTTTGCAGCTTTCTCCTGCACTGATTTTTGTAGTCGTGATAAGACTAGAAGTTCTAGAAATGTAGCAATGACTCCCCATAGAGCAGCATAAACAGCAAGTGAAGGAAACAGAGCAACCAAAATCGACCATGCAATTACTATCGGTACACTAATGATCACGCTGATCAGTTGTAAGTTTTTGGCGTCAGAATAAAGTTGACGCTGTGCAGCCAATAGCTCCAATCTACGTTGACTGTTTTGTTCTTTAGGAATATTATTCATAGGTAATTATTTAGATCTTTGACTAAGGTAATCGCTTAAGTATAGGTCGGAAAATTAAATCCAAAAATCTCGCGCCATTGTGCAATGGCAAACTTATGATCACCTTCTTCCTCAAAATTTATAGCCTCTAAAGCTCTTAGATAATCAAAATATGCTCTCTTGGAAATTTTATCCTGTTCCTCGCGACTCAGGTGATTGATGTTGCCTTGAATTCCTTTAGGATCATTGACTGAGTAAAAAACTGAAGTTTGGATATGTTGCAGCACCTTTGGAACTTCTAAATCAACATATCCAGATGCTTTTGTATATTGTGTAGAGTAGAAATCTAGGATCATATTCTCAATTAAATATGATGATATTGACGGCATAGTTGGTCTTTTGTTCCAATATTTCATTAATCTGATTACATTCAGTACGTTACCATCGTGAAGCTGGTTGATATCAGCAACTCGGTTTCTATCAATTCTTGGGTCGGTCTTTTTCCAATGCCCCTGGCCATCTGGAATAAGGTAGTAGTCTTTGTTAAACCAGTCCTTTTGTGTAAAAAAGCAAGGCACAAGGTCAAACGTCCAAGGATAAGTCCTTAAGTTAAGAGTCGCAGCCTCCATATTGCGATTGATTTCAGCTTGTTCATATTGTGGAACCTGGTTGAGCAGGCTGATAAACTTGTTGATTACTTTCCGTGAATTAAGAGTATTTGTGTTGTTAAAGCAGAGTGCTTTCAATTTATAAGCAGACTCGGATACATAAATTTCAATCTTGTTCGTAAACTCATGATAAACGCCTCCTTCAGCACTCAGGGCAATCATCATGTCAATGTCATCAAGCTCTCTCTTTTTAGTGCGTCTAGCAAAAGAACCGAAAATGATGTCCTTTTCTAAATACAACCTTGGGAAGCTTACGTCTTTACAGGGGAATAGATGAATTTGAGATAATAGCCAATCTCGACTATTTCTAGCTCGTTGAGTTTCATCTGGCTCAAGATTGACATAATCTCTTAAGAAAATGTTGAAGGCTTCGTTAACCGTTTTAGCCATGCTTCTCTAGGTAAATTAGGATTCAAGGGCTGTACTACATCTAGCGTTTTCATTAAGCACATTGACGCTAAATGCAGTATTATTGAGATACTAGCTTGCAAATTCATACATGTGTACTACTCGGAGGTGGGGATAGCCGTATCTCTTAGGGTTGCCTCATAGATAACCTTCAGGTTGCTTCCCAACTGAGGACTAAGCGGCATAACTATGTATTCAACGCTGGTGAATCAGTAGATAACGTGAAACCCAACATGACGCGATGGGGCGATCATACCAGGGCTGAGGTGGAGAAGTAGTGATGAGTGTCGGGTTTCATCCTTCAACCCTTAAGTTTAAGGATACAATGCGATCGCGAAATTAGATTTCAAACTGTGCATCTAGCAGTCACCTTCACTATCCAAGCATTGGTCGTACCTGCAATCTCTAGAAGTTCCAATTAGAACCTCCAATGATTAGCCTTTATTTGATTACAACCTGTAGCTTATGTCGTATACATAGCGGTCTAACGGTTGCGGTCATCGGTTGCTGATACCTTTGCATCTCACCAAAGCGGTTTCGGTCAATCTGCTGCACCAGAATTGTTATACGCCTTATCTAAGCAACTTACCAATGATGTTGTTTTAGGGTACAGGTAGTCCAGAAGCTGCTAGAGCTAATTTAACCACACCTTTTACAACATCACTCACTGTTGCTTTTGCGGCAGCATCACCCAATGATTGCCCCCACTTCACCAACTTATTTTTGACCGCCAAATTGTTCTGCGCTTGAGTTGCCATATCTTGCGCTACTTTCTCCTGAGCTACATCAACTGTCATTCCCCTCTTTTGCAATTGTTCTACCAGATCCTGAATTTGAGTTGCCGCTTGAATTAAGTCTTGACCCATATCAAGGTAATTACCTTGAACATAAACTCCACTATTTGACTCAATGTAATTTCCACCACCTGTATTAATGTGTCTGTCACCACTCATTACGCCAATCTCCAATGTTGTGTTGTTTTCCGTATTGTATTGGTTATCATGATAACCATATTCAATTTTTTCAAAATATTTTTCAGCATAAATTATACATTTAGAACCTTTAGTAGTATGTTTATCTTTCTGCTGAATAATAGGCATTTTATTTTGAATAATCAGCTTGATGGTGTTTTCTACTTCATGAGAAATTTTCGTTATAACATTTTCTAAATGATTAATTTGATCTTCAAGATTCTCTATTTCCGCCCGCTTATTTCCAATCAATGCTTGATTTTTATATTTAGTATCCTCTAAGTCCTTCACTTCGTTTAAAAGATGGCGACAATCCACCATTCTATTAAGGTGAGATCTTAATTCTGAAAATAAGCGTGGATCTAAATTCCCTTTCAAATGTGATATTCCGGAATACACATCAGTAATTTGTAGATTTCCATCAATGGCAGAATTAATGACTCCATGAATCTCTGGCTTGAGTAATTCGTTAGACTTATACCATTCTTCCAACCAAGACTTACTATACATGAGTTTTTTGATGGTGGATGATGGCTCTGCTTTTAAGAATTTTATTGATGCTTCTAGATTGCGAACGGACTTTAATAATTCTTTTCTTGACAAAGAGGTTTTTCGCATTTCAAGCATACAACCTCTGGTTTTATTGAAAGTTAATTTCAGTAAATCATAAATTGATAATTGCTTATCATTAATCCATATAGGCACATTAAATCTATGATTGCTTAGAAGAGATTCAAAATATAAGCATGGAGTATCTTCTTCTTGTACTTCCTTTAAGCTCTTAAGAAGAGAGGATATACCAAGTGTCTGCTCATCTCTCCATGTAGAATTTCTACGTGTTGGTCTAATATTGGAATCAATACAATTTCTATTGTAATTATCTTGAACGCTTGCATCCTCAATGCGTTGTAAAAGCTTGCATTCCGGAGAGTAAATTATGCTCCCTCTTGAATTATCAATGAAACCGACATCATCACGGAATCTATGTTGTTTATCTTCTTCTATTGGAGATGGGTAGGAATTAGTTCCATCAATAGTTAAAAATAAAATCTCTGAACCAGTCAAATCGTGTAATGATGACCAAGTTCTCTCCAGTTGTTTAAATACTTGTGGACAATCTGCTTCACGAGCAATGAAAATTATAAGAAATATAAACCCCTGCTCTCTTCCACTTATCCGTAGCAGTTTCAAAAATTTTTCAAACGGTAGTTTGGCGATAATCATTTATAACCAGCAGCATTAGTTTTTATCAGTAGGTTATTAGGGTTTTTGCCGTACAACTATGTATTCAACGTCAATTGTACTGGATAACACCTTTACTCTTCAGAATTATCCGTCAACTCTGCTGTATACTACCCTCTATATCGATCTTATCCGGGAGCATACCCTTTTGGCAACAACATCACCGAAAGTAACGGTATTTCAATAGTTTCAGCCCTCCCAAAAGAGCTAATGTGCAAAATTGGGATGCTCCCTCTTATCCCGCATTAACCTAAGGCTCGTAGTCTAAACTCCAGTCTTCAGTTAACTGGTTGTAGCGTCCGTGAGGATTTGCTCGTTTCAAAACTGTCAAACTGGAGGGTTCAGTTCCTTTACTAATGGTTCGCATGACGCAATTCTTGTTTACGGATCAGTAATTTGGCTTTGACCAATTCCAGATGATTGGCGGGTAGTTCTTCAGTTAATTTGGCAAGTCGTTGTTGAGCTTCGGTTAGCTTTGAATCTTGTATGGCATCCAGCAGATCGTTCAGTTCAGCATCAATTTTCTGATTACGGATGCTGGTGTCCATGACATCTAATAAGACAGTATTAGCATCTTGCCCATACTGAGAGGGCAATTGTTGCAATTCACCATTGGTTAAGGTGTAAACTAAAACATTTTTACAGTCGCTGATCACCAGAGGTGAATGGGTCGTCAGCACAAACTGACAATTTGGGAACGTTGCGATTAGGCGATCGCACAGGCTGCGTTGCCAAGAGGGATGCAGGTGCAAATCGACTTCATCAATCAAGACGATACCATCTCCTGCTAGAGGATTCTCCAAAGCAGGGTTCAGCATGGCTAAACGGCGAGCAATATCACCAACCAGAGCCATGAGAGATTTTTCGCCTTGTGAAAGTTGGGCTACGTTCAGGGTTTCACCGTTTTTATCAATCGCCATGTAGAGACGGGGTTTACGACGAACTCTCAGGTTGTCCATCTGGGGCATAAATCGGCGAATGGCGGTGCGAACTGCGGTTAATTGCCGATCTTTGGCTGAGGCATTGAGTTCGTTTAACCGTTGCCATGCGTCTGGATTGGTTTCCAATAGTGGTTTCAGTTGGTTGAGAACATCTTCAGGCATTGCTGATTCATTTTCGGTATCTTCCCGTTCCCGAAACCACTCAAAAAAGCGGCGAAAGTCAACCCCCTGACTTAAAGAGTTATCGTAACCATCGAGTTGCAAGAAGGTATGCTTTGTCCTAATTTTTAGGGGAATATCAAGTACAACGCGCTCGACAGGGTAAAACGCAATGATGGGCAGGCTAGTTTTGTGATCACGGGTAAGGGCATCACGGTAACGATTGGCTAAGCGAGTGCAGTCGTTGAGATGGCTAGTGTACCGGGCTTTACGTCCTGTTCTATTTTTGGCTAAAGTCCACTTGAAGTGATGCTGGATCTCGTTTTGATTAGGATTATCTGATGCCCCAGAATCATCACAAATTTCTATTTCAATACTGGCGGCGTTGGCGGTGTTAAGTATGGCATCTTCAGGGATAGGATTACCACTACCCTTTTCTGTACGTAAACGAGCCGTAAACCAACTCAGGGAGGTTGCTAAGGCTTTCAGCACAGAGGTTTTACCCGCGCCGTTATTACCCACAAAGACAGTGATGTTGCTGGGATTTTGAGCGGTGGGTGCTAAAGGAATTTCTAGGTTTTCAAATAGCCCAATGTTATTTAAGATAACCCGTTGAATTTCCATAGCGGTAACGTTCAAATCTCTGAGGTTTTCGACATTGACAACAGTACCTCAAACGGCACTTGAAAGCACTTACCCCTATTATGGTCTCAAAACAGTTGCACC
>CAZNNK010000367.1:0-6870 GCA_964574085.1 uncultured Coleofasciculus sp. | reverse complement strand
CCTGTTCCCTGTTCCCTGTTCCCTGTTCCCTGTTCCCTGTTCCCTGTTCCCTAACTAATGACAAATGACTACTTACTCATCAGCTTCAGATAGGTTCAGTTCCCCAAAAAAGACACCATAAGCCGGAATTTTTAACATATCACCGGAGCGGTCTGCGGTAAACCCAGACCCCTTAACTTCCTGACAGTCTGGATAAGCCGATAAATCATACTGGACTGGCATATCACCCAGATTAAACATACACAGTAAACGTTGTTCAGCGGATTCCCGAATAAAAGCAAATAAAGGTTCATCGGTATCCAGAACTTTAGCATTCGTCATTCCCCACATTAAAGCGGGTTGCTCTTGACGCCAATGCATCAGCCTCCGCCAGGTATTTAATAGGGAGTTTGGATCAGGTTCTTGGTCATTGACGGCTTGATTCAAATGAGGCTTGGGAACAGGTAACCAGGCGCGTTGGGCGATAGTAAATCCAGCATTGGCGGCATAAGATTTCCAAGGCATTGGGGTGCGGGAACCGTCGCGTCCAGGGACTTCTGGGTACAGGGCTTTACCAAAGGGATCTTTAATGTCTTCGGGGGGAATATCTTCTGGAATCTTGGCTTCGGGTAAGCCTAACTCATCGCCCTGATAGAGGCAAAACGTCCCTGGCATAGACAATAACATTGCCGCAATTCCATGATAAAATTCGTCGGGATAGGGATTCCCATTGACATCCTTTCCTGTCCAACAGGATTTGAGACGACCATAATCATGATTCCCGACAATCCAGCAATTACCACCGTCGCTGAAATAATGTTCTACTTTCTTCAGGGTATCGTGCATTAACTTAGCGCTAATCGGTTCATCAACCAGCAAGGCACTGTTATATGCAATATGTAGTTTATCGGGTCCTACATGCTGACTGGATAGCACAATTGAGTCTTCACAAAAGGTGACTTCAGCTAAGGTAATTACCCCAGGATACTGATCCACAAGTTCCCGAATCGGTTTGAGGGCGTTTAAGGTTTCTTCACGACAGAAATTGTACTTAAATAACTGCCGAACAATGGGATTATCGGGGGCGACACCATCGGGTAACGGTGCATCATCGGGGCGAGGCGGATTGTCTCGCAATTGGGCATCATGCAAGAAAAAGTTAGGCGCATCAACCCGAAAACCATCTACACCTAACTCCAGCCAAAATTTTGCCCGTTTCATTAAGGCATCAACGACTTCCGGATTATGCCAATTCAAATCTGGTTGACTGGGGAGAAAATTATAGAAGTAAAATTGTTGACGTTCACCAGACCATTGCCAAGCGCTTTCACCCATAAAAGCAGATAGCCAATTATTCGGCGGTGAACCATCTTCTTTGGGATCTGCCCAGACATACCAATCGGCTTTGGGATTATCCCGACTTTTTTTACTTTCCTGGAACCAAGGATGCTGATCTGAGGTATGATTCCAAACCTGATCAAGCATGACTTTCATGCCCAGGGCATGAGATAAGTTTAGTAATCGCTCAAAGTCTTCCAGCGTACCAAACATCGGATCAACCTTACGCATGTCGGTAATGTCATACGCTAGATCATTCATCGGGGATTGAAAGATGGGCGTTAACCAGATGGCATCGACGCCAAGGGCGGCAATATAATCGAGTTTCTCTATAATCCCTTCTAAGTCGCCTTTGCCATTTTCCGTGGTGTCCTTGAAACTCCACGGCGAAATCTGATAAATGACAGCGTTTTTCCACCATTGTTCGCGTTGCATGAAACCTCCTTTTTTGAACAGAAACAGCACTAGGCATCTAAGGTCTAATTAACCCGATGTCAGGTGGAATGCCATAGAGTATGGCATTGGTCTGGTTTAGCCTCTCTCGGCGATACAAAGGAGACAATTGCCCCTTGCATCTACACCGATTAACGGTTTAGCAGTAGCTTGATGTCCGGCGGCGATAGTTTAGAATTTTCGGGTTCGCTGACAGCTATCAATCTACAGGACTATCCTGACAGGGGGTAGGCGGATGATTCATCCTTCCAGGGTAGGAAGATGGGGGGAGAGGGGGTAATGGGAAGATGGGGTGATGGGGGAGAGAAGAATTTAATCGGCGCAACCATGAACAATGAACCATCAACCATCACATCTTGCAGAAAGCTCGGGATATCGCTAGACTCAAAGACGAGTGAAATTTGTGGAGCGTTGACCGCGCCATCGGTAAATCGTGATCGGGAACTCTTAACAGAGGACTTATATAGCAATCCTAAATAGGTTGTGAAAAATAAAAAAAAAATAGAAAAAAGCATTAAAACTCTTTACCATTGCCCATTGCCCATTGCCCATTGCCCATTCCCGAAAATTATCAGATTTTTGGACACGACTCAAATAGGATTGCTATATACTCCAGTTCATTGTTCAATGAGGGACAGTTTATGTCCGCAGCAGAGTGGGAATTTGATGCCTTATTAGAGTATCTAAAGTATAGCCGTGGCTGCGATTTGACTGGATACAAGCGTTCTAACTTAATGCGTCGATTCCGTGTCCGGATGCGGGAGTTAAAGATTGACAGCTATCTGGACTACTTGCACTATTTGCAGCGCCATTCGCAGGAATATATCCCTCTATTAAACACGGTCTTAATTAACCTGACCAGCTTTTTTCGCGATCGCGCCTCCTGGGAATACCTAGCCAACGAACTCATCCCCCAAATCCTCGCCAGCAAACAGCCTGATGAACCGATTCGAGTTTGGAGTGCCGCCTGTGCGTCTGGGCAGGAACTCTATAGCCTCATTATCCTATTTGCGGAAGTGTTGGGCATCGAATCCTGTTTACAGCGCCTTCAATTTATTGCCACCGATTGGGATCAGGATGCCCTCTCTCAAGCCCGAAACGCCACGTATAAACCAAAAGACATCAGCGCAATTCCTGCTGATCTGCTGGAGAAATACTTTGAGCAAACCGAACAAGGCGATTATAGCTTTCATCGACAACTTCGCCGCACAATCATCTTTGCTCATCATAACCTGGCAAAACATGCACCCATGTCTAAAATCGATTTGCTGGTGTGCCGCAATGCCCTAATGTACTTCAATTCAGACATTCAAATAACCATTCTGATTCGCTTTCATTTTGGACTCAAAAATAACGGCTTTCTCTTCTTAGGTCAGCCAGAGATGGTCATGACTCCCAGACCAATTTTCACACCCGTTAACTTCAAGCATCGGGTTTATCAGAAAGGGGTAAAACTGGAGTTAGAGGAACACTTGCAAATCTGTCCGCGATCGCGCAAAAAGCCAGCCATCGATTCTCCAGTTACCGATATCCGCGTCTGGCAAACAGCCTTTGAGACGAGTCCCTTCCCCCAGCTAGCTGTAGATAGCAACAGTTGCTTAATCCTAGCAAATGCAAAGGCAAATACTCGATTTAGCTTAACCCTCAACGATCTGGGGAGTTCCCTGCAAAACCTCAAACTTGGGCAGCTTCCGGGTTTATGCCAATCTATCGAAAAAGCTAATCGCGATCGCAATCCTGTCACGCTGGAAAATGTAGCCTGGAAAACGGCTAATGATATAACCTATTTCGACATTTCGATCACCCCTGTTTTTAATACGGATACTCAACTGATTTGTTTGACAGAAGTCTCCCCCCCCCCGAACAAATGTACTATAAAAGGGGGTTTGGTAACCCATGGCAAATGATGATTTCTACTGTTAACTTTAATTGTCCCCACCTACTTATGAAAGGGGTTTGGTCACCAAACCCCTACTGTTGCTTTAACACTAATAATGTAATGTCATCAAAAACATTTTGCTGACCAATATATTGCCGCACATCTTCAATGACAACTTGGCGAATGTCTGAGGCTGATTGGTGACGATGGGCTTGTACTATCTCACAGAGTCGTTGGAGTCCATAGTGGGACTGATGGATATTTTCTGCTTCGGTAATACCATCAGTATAGAGAACAACAACATCGCCAGAATTTAACTGGATTCTCGTTTGGTCAATAAATTCGATAATATCAGCATCTAACCCGATAGGGAAGCCTAAATCAATCGTATCAATTTTTTCTAAACTGCCATTACTTCGCACCACAATCATCTCCTCATGTTGACCACTCAGGGTGATGAATCCATCAGCGTAGTCAATTAAAATTAAGCTCATATTTTTATAACAATCTATCCGCTGTAAATTGGCGTAAAGGGTGCGATTGAGAATATCTAAAAAGCGCACCGGATCAGTTTCATGACTGTTTTGTAACGTCCGAATCGCGGTTTGTGCCATAATCATCAACACGCCACTTTCTAAACCATGTCCTGTGACATCACCAATGCCAATTTTGACCCGTCCCATATCGGTGAGGACATCATAATAGTCTCCCCCCACTTCCTCAGCCGATTCCATAAATCCGGCAATCTCTAACCCTTCAATTCCATCTAATTCAGATGCTTTGGGTAAAACCATTTGTTGCATTTTTCGCACTACATCTAACTCCGTCGCTAATCGCAGATTTTCCGCCTGGAGATGCTTGATATTCAGATGAGTTTGGATGCGGGCTAAAAGTTCGTCTTTGGAAATCGGTTTACTTAAATAGTCATTCGCACCACTATTTAAACCTGTGACAATATCTTGCACTTGGTTTTTTGCCGTTAACAGTAGAATCGGGAGTTCTGTGGAATTGAAGCGCTGACGGAGTTTTTCGGTGAGTTCATATCCCGTCATTTTCGGCATCATCACGTCCAGGAGAATGATGTCCGGACGTAAGCCATTTGTAATCAGTTCCAGGGCTTCTTGTCCGTTATTGGCTTGAGTGATGACATAGTTTTGTAGAGAAAGGTTATTCCTTAAAACTTGCAGATTGATCAGTTCATCGTCAACGATTAATACATGAATACCTGGGAAATCAGAGGGGGAACCTTGTGGCGTAGTCGGGGGAACAGAAGCGGGAATTTCTGAACCTATAGTTTCTGCGATCGCCTGACGCGGTTGCTGGGGTTCTGCGGACTGATTGGAAAGGGGTAAAGTAACGCTAAACTGTGACCCTTCTCCCAGTTTAGAAGTGACATGAATTGTGCCGCCATGCAGTTCTACCAAATGTTTAGTTACCGCCAATCCTAAACCCGTCCCGCCATATTCTCTGGCTGTGGTGCCTTCCCCTTGTTCAAATGAGACAAAAATGCGCTCAAGTTTATCCTCTGGGATGCCGATTCCCGTGTCAGAAACCGTAAGGATTATTTGTCCTGGGTTATCAGGGTTTTGAGTTGAGGAAGGAGGAGGTGAGACAACGGCGGCGGAGACAGTTATCTGTCCAGAAGGAGTAAATTTAATCGCATTTCCCACTAAATTATGTAAAATTTGTTGCAGACGATTTTCATCGGCTTGGGCAGCGGGTATGTCGGCGGGAATCGCGTTGATTAGTTTTACATCCTTGTGGGTAATTAGGGGTTGACTTAACATCAGTACGATGTCAGTAATTGACCGTAAATAAACGGGTTTTAGTTGCAAGTCTAGGTGTTGATGTCTGAGTTTGGCAAAATCTAAAATATCATTGACTAAACTGGACAAACGGCGACCACTAGAGACAATCATCGCTAAATTATTGCGTGTGGTTTCAGGTAAGTCTCCGGTTACCCCATCCATCAGAGATTCAGCAATACCAATAATTCCATTCAAAGGCGTGCGGAGTTCGTGAGAGGTGTTAGCTAAAAATTCATCTTTGAGTTGATCCAGGCGTTGCAATTCTTCATTTTGCTGCGCCAAGGTTTCAAAGGAACCTTGCAATTGTTTTGCCATCGTATTAAAGGATTTCGCCAACTCCCCCACTTCATCAGACCGTTGTCCCTCAACGGTTTGATCCCATTCCCCCTGGGCGATCGCTTTAGCGGCGGTATTCAGGCGTAAAATCGGTTGAGTCACCCAACGGGCAAGGAGAATACCGACAGTAATGGAGAGAATTAAAGCAGCGATACATAACGCGATCGTATTGCGGGTATTGCGGTGAATTTGTGCCATAAAATCGACTTCCGGAATCACCACCACAATCAACCAATCCAAACCAAACTCATCCTGATAGGGCGTAAGTTGAACGATTTTGCGTTTACCCTCTAGCGTAAAGTCAAGGTGCTGGGGATGAGTAATTTGGTTAAAGTCGCTAAATTTATCCTGCAAAAATAATGCCGTTTCTCGGACTAACAGGTTCTGACTTTCAACAGCTTGGAGGCGATTGATTTGTTCATTTTCCTGAGTAAAGGGCGAGTCCTTGGTTGAGGAGGCGACTAACAAGCCGTTGTGTTCCATAATAAAAATTTGACCTGTTTTGCCAATCTCTAAACTTCGGAGAAATTCACCAATTGCCGATAAGGATAAATCAACCGCAAATACTGCCGTTAAATCATCTTGGGCATTATAAATCGGTCGCACAGCCGGGAGTGCTAGATTAGGATAGGGGGCAGCCCAAACATAGATATCCCCCCAAACCGATTTTTTTGCATTTTTTGCTGTCAGATACCAAGGACGTTGCTGGAGTTCGTAATTGGGAATGACGGATAATAGCTTTTGGCGATTTCCTTGTGCATCCGTTTGATAAGTTTTAAACCCTTTCTTGGCAGAGTTTCCCGTCCAGTAAGCGATATGGGGAAGCTGATTGGGAACTTGTTCAGCCCCACTAAAAACATCCTGGGGAGTTCCTACATAGATGTAACTCATTTGCTCAAACAAGCGAAGCTGCTTCCAGAAATGGCGTTCTAATCCCGAAATATCCTGTAAATCCAGTTTGCCTAAGTTGACATCTTCAGCATTAATCTGATTAATTAAATGAGGCACGTCTAAATAATTAGTCAGGCGTTCCTCAACTCGGTTCGTCAGTTCGCGCTGTAATTGCCCAACCAACTC
>CAZNNK010000366.1:0-6877 GCA_964574085.1 uncultured Coleofasciculus sp. | reverse complement strand
CCATAAAAGTAAGGGCTTAGAGCATCATACTGTAATTTTTGTTGGGCTGGACGACGATGCATGGTGGAGTTTTCCGCATCAACCTGAAGAATCTCGTTGTGCTTTCTTCGTAGCGTTATCGCGTGCAAAGCAACGTATTATTTTCACTTACTGTAAGCAACGTAGTCAAGGGAGGAATAAAATCTCTTCTCTCTATGATATTCTGAATAAGGCTGGAGTGAAAAATGAGCAAATTTAACCTGAATGGCACTAACTTAAATGATTTCAGTGGGAGAGTCACGCTAAGATCACATCACAGACAGTTTAACTGTACCTAACTTATTAAACCAATAGACCAACTATAAGACAATGCAAAGCCAGATAACCTACACCCAAGCGTGTAATAATTTTGACAAAATTTACGAAGAGGCTATTGCCAGCCGCGAAGCCGTCATTGTTACTCGTGATGGTTCTGAGAGTGTCGCGATTATTCCTATCAATGAACTGAACCGGATCATAGAAACAGCTTATTTATTTCAGTCACCAGAGAATGCAGCGCGTCTGCTTGCGGCGATACAACGTGCCAAGGCGCGGACTTTTCCGCCTCGCGGTATAGACGATTTACGTCAGGAGTTTGGACTTGGCGAAGAAGAAGCGTAAAACGTCTCAATCGGAGTATCCAGAATCTGAACCTCCTCAGTCTGAACCCGCTCAGGAAGAGAGATTAGAACGTGATCTTGTGTTCGACTCCCAATTTCTGGAAGATCTAGCTTACTGGGTACAGACAAATAGAAAAATTGCACTCCGGCTTTTATCGTTAGTAGAACAGATAAGCCGTTATCCCTTTACAGGAACAGGAAAACCTGAACGATTGAAGTATCAGGATGCTAATATCTGGTCGCGCCGTTTAACTCAAGCTGATCGCATCGTTTATATGGTGAGTGATGACCGCATTGATTTTCTCCAAGCTCGATACCACTATAGCGATCGCGGATAATTGAGATAAGAGAACTCTCGCCAGCGATGACACCTTGTTATACAGCGTTTTCTTTCCTCGATATGAATACATAGGAGAACTAAGGCTGCTAGACAAATTTCATGATTTACAATACGAGGTACAGAGCGATTGGTTTTCAAATCACAGCGATACGATCATGCATTTTAAGTTTTCACCCAATATCCTGAATAGATTAGGTGAAGAACTGATTCCTAATCCTGACCAAGGAATTATCGAATTGGTAAAGAATTCTTATGATGCTGATGCGACCCAATGTACAGTAGAGCTTATCAATACTGACACCACAGGTGGTTCGATCCTGATTTCAGATAACGGTATTGGTATGGATCTCGCGGCTATTAGTGAGGGATGGTTTGTATTAGGTCGGTCAAAAAAAGCTGCCCGCGAACCTACTGCTCTGGGACGTTTACCTGTTGGTGATAAAGGATTAGGTCGTTTAGCTGCGTTGAGACAAGGTTCTAAAGTACAATTAAAAACCCGACCTAAAAATGAACCCGCTGTTGAGTATTCTCTGACGATTAATTGGCAAGATTTTGAGCAAGCCTCTGTTGTGGAAGACATTTCCTTCAATGTCCAAAAAGATATGGCTAACTTGCCACAAGGGACGGAAATTTTAATTGAAGATTTAAGTATCAAGTTTGGTCGGCGAGAGGTTAAAAGATTAGCTAGAGAACTTTTGTTGCTGGCAGATCCATTTGATAGTGATATTGCTTTCCGCCCTAGGCTGATTGCTCCAGAATTTACTGATCTTGAAAAACAAGTTAATGAATTTTATTTTGAGGATGCTGAATATCATTTGAAGTCGTCTATTAATGGAGATGGAATCGTAGAAGCTTCTGTATTCGACTGGAAAGGTGAATTACTATTTCAAGCAAAACATAGTGATATTGATCAAAAACCTTACAAAACAGTACCAGCAGAATTTGAATTATGGGTATTTTTGCTAAACCCTCAAAGTTTCTCGACAAAAACAGCGTCTTTCGGACAAGTTAGAAAATGGCTATCAGCAGTTGGTAATGTTCATTTATACCACAGGGGTTTGCGGGTGAAACCCTATGGTGATCAAGGAGATGATTGGCTTAATTTAAATTATGCACGAGCCAGAAACCCAGAGGTACGCCCCTCAACCAGTACCGTTATTGGTCGGATCATAGTCAATGATCCTGATGATCTGCTGATTCAGAAGACCGATAGACTAGGGTTTATAGAAAATGAAACTTTTCTGGAGCTAAAGCGGTTTGCCATTGATGTATTGAACTGGATGGCTAAAGAAAGGTTTAAACAAACTGAAAATAGACGACAAATAGTTAAGCAAGAATCGAGTCGTGATGTCATTTCTGCTAAAAGAAATATTGAAAGTGTTATTGAAAAAGCGGTGCCACAGCAATCCCGTGACACAGTACGCAAGGTAATTCAACGGTACGAAGAGGTAAAAGAGCGTGAAACCAAAGCACTACGGGAAGATCTTCAACTCTATCGAAGTCTGGCGACAGCCGGAACAACAGCAGCCGTTTTTGCTCATGAGTCTGGTAAACCTGTCACGTTAATCGAGAAAGCCGCTAAACGAATAGAAAAAAAAGGTCAAGAGCTACCAGAAGAGATATATTTCAAGTCTTTTGCCAAACCTGTAGATATACTCTATAAAGTTAGCAAATCTTTGCTGAGTTTTTCTAGGTTTCCGTTACATTTATTAAAGCGAGAAAAGCGTAAAACGGGTCGTGTCGAAGTTTCTCGTGTCATTGATGATATACTTGAACTATTTGCTCCTTTTCTTCAAGACAGCAAAATAGAGGTCGTAAAAAGTAGTATTAATAATCAGTATTTTATTCTCGGAAGTACGGCTCTCTTAGAAGCGATTATTACGAATATTTTGACTAATACCATTAATGCTTTTAATGTAGAAGGTTCACGTACAGAAGGACGCCAGGTAAGGATCGTTACTGAAATTATCGAAAGTTACGTGCAGATCAAAATTTTAGATAATGGTTTAGGAATTAGAGATATAAACTTAAATGACATTTGGTTACCGGGTCAAACAACTAAACCAGGTGGGACAGGATTGGGACTAACTATAGTTAAAGACTCGGTTACTGACTTGGGAGGAAAAGTGCAGGCAATTGCTCAGGGAGAATTAGGTGGGGCAGAATTTATCATAAAACTACCACTTGTTGGAGGTTAGCTGTTATGACAGTTATTCAATCTAATCAGAAAATAGCGATAGTTGATGATGAAGCAGAATTAGCAGAAGCAACTGGCTGGGAAGTAGAGGACGCTGGGTATGAACCCTTTTTAGTTGTCAAGGGTCATTTTACAAACGTCAATGATTTAGCATCAGTTATTTTAGAAAATACTCAAGGTGCTATTTGTGATAATCGCTTGACTAATTCTGGACTGGCTAATTTTTCGGGTGCTGAATTAGTTGCCACCTTGTATGATCTGAAATTTCCATCATTACTGATATCTCAGTTTGTGGAAATTGACACTTCTTTTTCCATTAGAAAATGGAGACAAAAAATTCCTGTATTGTTAAGTCGAGACAAAGCCAATGCGTCAAGTATCACCAAAGGAATTGAAGCTTGTCAACAAGAACTTGGTGGTCATCTGCCAATTACCAGAAAACCTTCTAGAACATTAGTAAGAATTGCCAACGTTGACCAAGCATCTAATGAACCTGTGGTTGATGCCTTTGTTATTGGTTGGAATCCCCATAAAGCCGTCCGTTTTCCAGCTTCACTGATTCCTGATGCTATTCGAGCTGATGCCCTAAGAAAAGGTGTCCGTCTATTTGCTCACGTTAATATTGGAGCGGATAATGCCGATGATTTATACTTCGATAAATTTGAGTTAGCACCTGAGCCAGATGACGATGATGGACTTGCCTGAACTTATTATTGTAGATGTTGGTCACGGTAATTGTTCTGTTCTCCGAGATACAGAAGGTGTGGTTGTTATTGACTGTCCCTATGGCAATACATTAAGAGAAATTATTGAGTATAGATCGATTCAATTCATTTCCCATATTTTAATTTCTCATGCAGATGCAGACCATATTGCAGGTATTGTTAATCTGCTATTAGATGAGAATATCAGGATACATAATATTCACTTAAATCCTGATGCTATTAAAAAGAGTGAAATTTGGCAGGATTTACGAATTGCCTTAAAAGATGCCAGAAAACGTTTTGGAACGGTAGTTTCAACGGAATTAACTACAACCAAGTCAGGAACGTTAAATATTGGTCAAGCGGATATACAAATTCTGGCTCCCACACCTGAATTGATCCTCGGTGGTGCTGGGGGAAGAGATTTACAAGGGAGGCGATTGACTTCCAACTCCATATCCGTTGTGATTGGCATAGTCCATAATTCTCACCGAGTCGCCATATTAGCGGCAGATATTGACAAAATAGGATTGGAAAATCTGCTACAGGACGAACCTGATATCAGCACGGATATACTTGTCTTCCCTCATCATGGCGGAAAACCGGGTGGCGCAGATGGCAAAGCATTTGCTCAAGAGTTATGTGGTTTGACCAAACCTAAATTGATAATCTTTTCAATTGATCGCAATCGTTTCAATAATCCTCGTGAAGAAATCATAGAGGGGATAAGCGTATCGGTTCCAGAGGCTCATATTTTGTGTACTCAGCTATCCAAACAATGTGCTGAAAATCTGCCCAGTTCTGAACCTATCCATTTAAGTCGTCTTCCGGCTAAAGGATTGTTAAAAAACAGTTGTTGTGGAGGAACTGTCTCAGTTAATATAAAGGGTGGGGAAACAACTTATACTAAAATTGATTTGCACAAAGCATTTATTGACGATCAAGTGCCTACCCCAATATGTCGGAAGTTTCAGCCAAGATCTTTGTCCGATTCTAGGTAGGGCTTGCTGCAACAATTAGAACCCCTTAAAAATAAAGGTTTAGACGAAGATTATGGCAGCTTATGGGGGAACGTCAGGTTAACCTGAGGCAAAATCTGTATATTTTCGTACATTAGGTGCATGATACGCCAAGACAATCTCTTGCTTCGGCACTCCTTTTTCAACTAACTGATCGGCGATCGCGTCTTCTGTGCCATCATGTTGCACCCAAATTTTGCCATCAATGATATCAACATGGATGGCACAACCGTAGATTCGAGTGTTGTTATTTTTCCAGCCTAAATTGACAAGCTGATAGTGATCGCATTCTCGATCGAAAACAGTTTGACTTTTGATCGGATCATTGGGAGAACGCAACTTCGCCCTTGCCCTCAGCAAATCCTGAATTAGTTGA
Source organism: uncultured Coleofasciculus sp. (assembly GCA_964574085.1). Taxonomy (GTDB): domain Bacteria; phylum Cyanobacteriota; class Cyanobacteriia; order Cyanobacteriales; family Coleofasciculaceae; genus Coleofasciculus. Next base: position 1,603 of record CAZNNK010000366.1, on the reverse strand, counting down.
CGATACCAATCTAATTTATCCATTGAACGATCGCCTCCTTGTCAATATCATAAATGATTAAAGGGATTTGGTTGCGCTGAATCACAGTTTGAATGAATGGATACTTGAAAAGCCGTTTATAAATCTCTAATGGAACGGCTAAATATAATCGTCTATCAGCCTCTTCTTCTTCCAAGGCAATACGATAGTTAATAAATTGCCCAATGGCAATGTGGAATTCTGAGATTGTCGAAGTTGCCAGGAACGTTTTAATTTCAACAGCAATTTTTTCGCCATCTTTGGTTGCCGCAATTAACCGCTCTGCACCTAAATCTATATAGAAATCCACAAACCCTAAATCGATGCGATAGGGGTCATGAGTGATTGTCCAGCCCTCATGCTCAAGGGCAGTTCTAACAAGCTGATGAAAGGCATCTTTTGCCGGCATTGTAAACCTTAGTCAGTTAGTAGTGACGTGGCACACCTTATTTGATGAATTACAATTATATCCAGAAACCGTAGGGGCGCAGGTTGTGCGCGTTCAATGGTCACATCTATCCCACAATTTTAGCTGTGTCAGGTCAGTAGAATTTGTTCGGCAAAGCCACAATTCACTATCTTAGCCCTCACTGGTGCGTTACGCTGCCATTGATGGGGCGTAGACTGAGGTAAGAGCGATCGCACATCCTCCAGGAACCATGCGATCGGCTCTTTTAATGGTCAGATTCATGCTACAGTCGCGATAAAATAGAAGGCTCCAGCATCTATCCCCATAGAGGACTGGTGATTATCCTTAATCCTATAACGACCTTTTGCAGATGAGCGAGAGAACACTCTTCGATAAAGTTTGGGACTACCACACCGTCGGTACTTTGCCTTCGGGTCAAACTCAACTCTTTATTGGTTTACACTTAATCCACGAAGTCACCAGTCCCCAAGCCTTTGGGATGCTGCGGGAAAGGGGATTAAAGGTGCTGTATCCCGATCGCACGGTGGCGACTGTGGATCATATCGTTCCCACCGAAAATCAGGCGCGTCCTTTTGCGGATGTGTTAGCCGAAGAGATGATGCAGGTGTTGGAGCAAAGTTGTAAGGATTATGGGATTCGCTTCTATAATATTGGATCGGGGAATCAGGGGATTGTCCATGTGATTGCTCCAGAACAGGGATTAACTCAACCCGGAATGACGATCGCCTGCGGGGATTCCCATACCTCAACTCATGGTGCGTTTGGTGCGATCGCGTTTGGAATTGGTACGTCTCAAGTCCGGGATGTCCTCGCCTCGCAAACCCTCGCCCTGTCTAAACTTAAGGTTCGCAAAATTGAAGTCAACGGGAAACTTCCGCCCGGAGTTTACGCCAAGGATGTGATTCTGCACATCATCCGTACTCTAGGCGTCAAAGGTGGCGTTGGCTACGCTTATGAATATGCTGGCACAACCTTTGAGCAGATGACGATGGAAGAACGGATGACGGTGTGCAATATGTCCATTGAAGGCGGTGCCCGATGTGGTTATATTAATCCCGATCCGGTCACGGTTGAGTATCTCAAAGGGCGAGATTTTGCGCCGAAAGGGGAAGACTGGGATAAAGCCGTGGAATGGTGGAACAGTATGCGTTCTGA
>CAZNNK010000365.1:0-6890 GCA_964574085.1 uncultured Coleofasciculus sp. | reverse complement strand
AATGTCTAGTTATGTCACTAATTGTCTAGATATTGACGGACTGTTAGTTAACCCCTTCAGCTTGTAGCGGCTAAGGCTGATGACTGCGACGAATTTCTGTGATTTGGTCAGCCACATCCAACAATTCGGGCGGCATATCGGGTCCTGTGAGAATAATATCCACGGAACTGGGGCGACTTTCGAGAAATCTCAAGACTTCAGTTAAGGGGATTAAGCCGTAGTTGATGGCTAAACTCAATTCATCGAGGACAACGACAGAGTATTTCCCCTCATACACTACCTGCTGAGTATGATGCCACAACTGCTTGAGCGATTTATGTTCTGCCTCATCTAACTCTGGGGTATCAATATATCGCGGCAAGTCGCAACGAATCCATTCTAAATACTGTCCTAACCGAATCGGATGCTGGTGTCCTTGACCAATACCCCCTTTGAGAAACTGAACCACCAGCACAGGTGTTCCCTGTCCCGCCATTCTCAAGCCTTGGGCAATCACATTGGTAAAAAAGCTGCGTTGGGAACTGGTAAAGACTTGTACCAGCCCTTCTAGCGTGTAGGTCAGGTGATGGGTTGAATTAAGGGTGGGAGTTTCTAACTGGGAAACCATAGTCAACAATTAAAGAGCAATGAATCTGATGGACACCCTTCAAGCTTTCCTTGATTTGTGTCTCATGGTCGCTTTGTCAAGATATAGCGTATTTTTTTCAGTGGCATCCCTAATCAAACACCATATCTACAAGTCCGTCAAGAGTCAGTCTCGGAGAATGTTCATCTAGGGGGATTCGTGGCAAAATGACGGTCAGTAGTTAGTAGCGTCAAAACCTGCCCAGATGCAAAGGATTTGTGCAACATTTATCGTGAAAGACTTGTCCAGGCTAGGAACAGAGGAGCTATTATCGTGAGACTAGTGATTCTGGGAGGTCCAGGGTCAGGGAAAAGCACACAGGCGCGACAGTTGTGTCGCCATTTAGGGATCGTGGAGATTTCCAGTGGTAACATTTTGCGTCGTGCGATCGCAACTCAAACCGATTTAGGTCGTAAGGCGCAGCCCTACGTCGAGAAGGGAGAATTAGTCCCTGATGAAATCCTAATCGAATTCATGCGCCAGCGCCTGCTGGAACCTGACACGGCTAGCGGTTGGGTGTTAGAAGGGTATCCCCGTACTGCGTTCCAAGCCGAGGAATTAGATTTTTTGCTTGAGGACTTAAATCAGCAGCTAGATTGGGCAATTTACTTAACTGTACCCGAATCCGTGATGATGAGTCGTTCAGTCAAGCGAACGCAAAACCATGCTCAAGATAGTCAACCATCGGTACAGTCTCGTCCCGATGACAATCCAGATATCGTAAAGCGCCGTATCGAGTTATTCCACGAGCGCACCGTTCCCATCCTGGAGTACTATGACTATCGTCACAAGCTGTTGACAATAAACGGCGACCAACCGCCAGAGCAAGTTCAGCAAAATATCTTGACCAAACTTGAACTGGAAGTTTAACGTTTTTTAACCAAACCACGTTCTGACTCAGAAGTATTACCATGTCTTGGCAACGTCCTGATCATCGCCAACCCAACCAACTCCGTCCCATCAGTTTTGTCCGCGGATTCACTAAATTTGCACCGGGTTCTGTTTTGACCAAGTGCGGTGATACCCAAGTGTTGTGTAATGTCACAATTCAGCCGGGAATCCCCCGGTTTCTGGAAGGAACAGGTAGTGGTTGGCTAACCGCCGAGTATCGGATGCTTCCTGGAGCAACACCCCAACGCCAAACCCGTGAATTACTCAAACTATCCGGTCGAACTCAAGAAATTCAACGGCTGATTGGACGCAGTTTAAGAGCGGCTGTGGATTTGACCGCCTTGGGAGAACGCACTGTTTTTGTGGATGCGGATGTGTTGCAAGCTGATGCGGGAACCCGCACGGCTTCGATTACTGGGGGATATGTCGCTCTGGCTGAGGCGTTAGATAAATTAGTCCAAGCCGGAGAATTAGAGCGATCGCCAATCCGTCACCAAATCGCGGCGGTTTCGGTGGGACTGTTGGCGGGTGAGCCGTTTTTGGATTTAAAATACGAAGAAGATGTCGCGGCTGAAACGGATTTCAATATTGTCATGAATGACGAATTAAACATTATTGAAATTCAGGGAACGGCGGAAGAAGAAAGCTTTAGTCGGACTCAGCTTAATCAGTTAGTTGATTTGGCAGAAACAGGAATTCAGGAGTTATTAGATGCTCAACGTCGCGCCCTGAGCTAATCTGGATTTCATGAACCGCGCCTTACTTCGTGAAGACGCCGATTGACAGAGATAACCTGTCAGCATGAGTTAGATGGTGCGTTACGCTTCGCTAACGCACCCTACGGTTTGATGGTGTAGTAGTGAGATGGTGTAGGGGGGAACATTTTCATTCTTCATCGTTTATATGTGCCTATCCATTGAGTAAGGCATTGATAATCGTTGCTAGCTTCTTCAAATTCACAGGTTTAGTCATATAATAGGATACACCTGCGGCTAAACATTTTTCGCGATCGCCTGACATCGCCAGCGCGGTTATGGCAATAATCGGGATGTTGGCGGTGCGGGGGTTGGCGCGAATCTGTTGGGTGGCGCTTAACCCATCGAGTTCTGGCATCTGAATGTCCATTAAAATTAAATCGGGCTTGTGCCGTTGGCTGAGTTGTACGGCTTCTTTGCCATCTTTTGCCATGATCATTTCATAGCCGATTCCCTGTAAGTAATCGGATAAGGTTTGGGTGTTGGCTTCGTTGTCTTCAGCCAATACAATTAAGGGAGTTGTTCGCGGTAACGTTGTATCTTCAATGTCTGATACACTACACCCTAGCATCGCCTTTTCTGCGGGGTAACTGATGGAATGATTCACTGGATGAGAACGCCAAGGTAGTCTCACGGTAAAGCAACTCCCTTTTCCCAATTCACTGTCTACGGTTACCCATCCCCCATGTAATTCCACAATCCGCCGGACTAATGCTAATCCTAACCCTGTTCCCTGATGACGCCGGGATAAACTACTATCGATTTGGACAAAAGATTGAAAGAGTTTCTCCAGATGTTCTGGGGCTATTCCAATTCCCGTATCACTGACACTGATATAAAGCATCTCATTTGGGGAAGTTGTGAGTGTTAGCCCTTCGCGCCCCTCAAGGGTAGGGTTTGTCGGGGCGGGTTTAGGGATTTTCTTTTCGCTATTGATAGTAATGTTTGAACAAAACTCGCCCTGACTAAATGTAGAGTTTACTTCCTTGTCTCCCTCATCTCCCCCATCTTGCTTATAAATTTCCACCGTCACCCGTCCCCCCTCTGGGGTAAATTTCACCGCGTTACTTAATAAGTTAATTAAGACTTGCTGTAAGCGTCGTTCATCGCCCAGAATCGTCCCTAATTCTGCTGCGATGTTTCCCGTCAACGTAATGTTTTTCTCTAACGCTAGAGGTTTAATCAAGGATAAACTCGCATCACATAGTTGGCTAATACTAACGGCTGTCAGGTTTAACTCCAATTTCCCGGATTCAATCTTGGCTAAATCGAGAATATCGTTAATTAACTCCAGTAAATGTCTACCACTTTTTTCAATCGTGGCGAGAGACTTGCGCTGCTTTTCGGTAATCTCCCCGTACACTTCTTCTTGTAAGCTTTCCGATAACCCCAGAATCGCATTCAGCGGCGTTCGCAATTCATGACTCATATTTGCCAGAAACTCGTCTTTTAACCGAGTGGCGTGGGCGAGTTCCGCATTCGTTGTCGCTAGGATATCATTATTGTGGCGCAATTGCTCGTATAATTGAGACTGTTTAATCGCGATCGCGAGTTGGGTGGCTAACGACAACAGTAACTCAATCTCCCAGGTTTGCCATTCTCGCGGATGGGAACATTGGTGGACGATTAGTAATCCCCAGAGGATATCCTGTTGCACAATCGGGACAACCAGTTTTGCCCGGATTGCGTACTCCCGCATGAAGTCTACCATACAGGGTAGAACATCTTCGCGATCGCGATCCGCCAAAGCATACACGTTTCCCTGAACATAATTCTGATAACAGGTTGGGGGAAAGGCTTCCGCTGGAAAGATACTATTCAATAACAGGGGAAATCCTGACGCTACCCCTTCCGCAATTACCCGTCCCCGATTATCCTCAAAAAGCTGATAGACTAATACTCGGTCAGCCATTAGTAATTGTTGGACTTCTTCAACCGTCGTTGTCAGAATTGTCTCCAAGTCTAGGGATTGGCGAATGCGTCGAGACATCGCACTGATTAATCGTTCTCGTTCCACCTGTTGACGTAGGGTTTCTTCTACTTGTTTGCGCGACGTAATATCTGACGCTGTACCGAGAAGTTGTTTCGGTTTCCCCTCAGATGTACGAGTAAAAATTGTATCCCAACTATATAACCAACGCCATTGACCATCCGCATGGCGCATCCGATACTCACATTCTATAATATCCCCATCTTTCGCGGTATCAAAGCGTTGATGCTGGCGTAAAATGTGGGCTAAATCATCGGGATGCATTAGCGATTCAAACAGTTTGGATTCCATCTGCTGAATCTCTTCCGGGCTATAACCCAGCACTTGAGCAACGGAACGGTTAATATAGATATTCCGTTGTTCGACGATATCATAAATATATAACACATTCGGATTCGTATCCGCAATTCGTTGGATAAATCGCTGACTCTCTTGCAGCGCCAATTCTGCTTTTTTGCGATCGCTAATATCCCGAAAATAGACCGATAACCCGTCTTCTGAGGGATAGACTCGTACTTCATACCAGGTGTTGGTCGGTGCATACAACTCCTCAAACGCCATCGGTTTTTGTTCCTGCGCTGCTTGGCGATAGATGGTTTCAAATTGGGTGCCAATGGCGTCTGGAAATTCATCCCAGATACATCTGCCAATCATATCCGATACGGGACGATTAATTAAGGGGGCTAAGAGGGAGTTAAAGTGGGTAAACCGCCAATCCTGATCCAGGGCAAAAAAGCCTTCGGTAATGCTTTCTAAGATATTATTAATCTTGCGATGAGAGTCTTGTAGGGCTAATTCCGTTTGCTGGCGTTCTTTGATTTCTCGGTGCAATTGTTCCACTGTCTGTTCTAACGCCGTTGTGCGTTCTTGCACTCGCTTTTCTAGGGCTTCATTTAGATGTTTCAGCGATTCTTCCGCCTGTTTGCGATCGCTAATATCTCGATAGGCGCTTAAAAAGAAGAGTTGGTTGTCTTGGTGAATAATTGAGTGGGAGACAAGCAGGGTTTTCTGGACTCCGTTTTTATCGCAAAATGTTGTTTCAAAGGTGCGGAGTTTGCGCTTCTTACTGGGATTTTTTTGCCATTGCTTCACCTGCTGATAGAGAAGCGGATCAGGATACAGTTTCGCCATGAAATTATCACAACGGTTTGCCTCTTGGCGGGTATAGCCCGTAATTTGCTGCATTTGATGATTAAAGATACGGAACTTTCCCTGACTATTACTCAAGGTAATTCCTTCGCCCACGGTATCAATCACCGTAGACAATTGTCCCGCCATGGATTGAATCGCGTGTTCGGCTTTTTTGCGTTCGGTAATATCTGTAACCGTGGTTACCCGTAAACAGCGTTTCCCTTGCTCCATGATCGGTCCAGTGGTCACCTGAATATCAATAAATTTACCATCATGACGCCGCACCTGCCATTCTCCGGAATGATGGGGGTCAAGGAATTCGGTTAAGGATCGTCCTAATAAATAATCATGGGGATAAGCAAACAGTTGACAGAAGGCGGGATTCACCCGTACCAGTCGCCATTGTTCATCAGTAATACATAAGCCCACGGGGGCAGATTCATAAAATAACTCTAATAGTTTCTCACTGGTTTGGGCTTGTTCCTGCGCCTGCACCCGATGGGAGATATCCAGCCACGCGCCAATGATTTCTTGGGGAATTCCTTGGTCATTGCGAATCAGTTTCCAATCATCTTGTAGCCAAATATACTGCCCATTTTTCCGTTTAAACCGATATTCTTGAATCGAATAGCCTTGCTGAAACAGTTGGGCAAAGCCGGTGAGGACGGTGGGTAAGTCTTGGGGATGAATGTGATTTAACCAAAAATCCGGTTGTTCCAGGATTTCCGCTGGCGTATAGCCAATCAGGGCGGTAATATTATCACTAATAAACGTGGTTTGATAGGGTGGAATAAACTGGCGACTATAAATCGCAGTGGGACTCGCCGAGAGTAAATAATGCAGTCGTTCTTGAGTCGCCTTTGCCAATTGTTCTGCCTTTTGCCGTTCCGCCAGTTCGGTTTGCAATTGGGAAAAGGCATTGGCTTGTTGAATCGCGATCGCGATTTGCACGCTGAGTTGTTCTAATAAGTCTAATTCCTGGGGTTCCCATTGACGGGGGGCGGCACAATGATGGGCGACTAATAAGCCCCAAAGTTGTTCGTTAATAATAATCGGTACGGTGAGAATGGCTTTAACTTGAAACTGTTCCAGGAGTTCTAAATGGCAAGGAGTCAATCCTTGATGATAAATATTATGTGCCACCTGACGCCGCCCGTTCAGATAATCAGCCCCCTGGGTTTCTTGGAAGTAAGCATCACGAACTTGTGATCCGAGAACTGAGGGAAACTCACCCACCGATTCCGCCACAATCTCCCCACTCCAATCTTCGGAGAACTGATAAACCAAGACGCGATCGCAATGGAGTAATTGGCGCACTTCCTTAACCGTGGCTTGGAAGATATCCGGGAGTTTCAGGAAGCAGCGAATCCGTTGGGCAATGGAACGTAAAATATGTTCCCGTTCTGCCTGTTTTTGTAATTGTTCGGTGCGAGATTGGACTAATTCTTCCAGTTGAGTATTGCGACTTTCGAGTAACTCAATTTTTTCCGCTTCTAAC
>CAZNNK010000364.1:0-6894 GCA_964574085.1 uncultured Coleofasciculus sp. | reverse complement strand
CCTAAAACTGATTGAGCGAACCGCTCTCGAAAAGTTAGCTGTGAAGCCTTCCGCATCCCACGTAACGATACAGCCCTCGACCATCGAGTTAATGAAGCACTAGCTTGCCAGCGCTCTCGATTGGTTCGCTGTCGAAGTAAGTAAAAATCAATAGCATCGGATTCGGGGGTTTTGTCTTCCGATTGAGGGCGGTATCCAGGCTGAAGCGTGAGTTTTGGGATGGCTCGAATCATGGCGATTAGTTACGGCAAATATACTTTCTTGGCGGTTGCTATACCTCAATTGAACGAATCGCACCATTCCAGCACTCGATTCCATGCCCACCAGCAGTCAGGATCATGATAGTCACTCTGACAAGCACGAGAACTAATATATCCGACATGACCGCCCTGTTTTGTCACCCTTAAGTCAATGGCGGAATTATCTACACAAATCCCTTGTAAGTCGGGAATAATTGTCGGATCAAACATCGGATCATCGGCGGCGTAAAGAATCAGCGTTGGTTTATTAAGGTGAGGTAAAATCTTCAACGCACTACTGGCATCATAATACTCGTCCACCGAGGAAAACCCCAATCGCTTAATCACTAGCTCCTGATCAAATCCCCAAATACTATTTGCCCGTTCAACCGCTTCTGGATCAATGTCTTGGGGATGAGCCTGATAGAGACGCCATGCAAGTTGTTTTAAAGTCCGTGCAACCGCTTGTTCTAAATACCGCCCCCAGGGATGGTTTAACAGATACGTCAGAGAACGGTGAGAATCCAAACTGGGACAAATAACCGCACCACCGCCAATCTCTGACTCATCTAATCCTACCGCCCCTGGCAAACTCGCGATCGCTTGAGCGGATTTAATCCCCCAAAGCGCTAATTGTCCGCCGAGTGAATAGCCTGTAAACCAAAACGGCGCGGGACATCCCATGGCTTTTGCTTGCGCCGCAATCAGGACAAAATCATCACCCTCGTACAAACCATCGGAGGTTAAGGTTGGTGACAACAAAGCTGTTTTTCCATGGGCTCGCCAGTCAAATAGCACCACCGCATAGCCTTGAGCAAAGGCTTTACGCCCCAACAGTCTCAGATACCATTGGTTATCCAGATCCCCGGTAATTCCATACGTTCCCACAATCGTCCCCTTAGCATGTTCGGGAATGGCGATAATCCCAAAAATTGGTACATTGTCAGCGCCGCGAAAAACTTTCTCCTGATAGGGAGGTTCTGGAAAAGGAATCGTTGCTTCCCAATCCCTAGACGCCCGAAATGCCAGGTGCAGCGTCATCGCCATACCATAACTTAACCACCATGGGGAATGAAAGTGTTTTTTGTCATTCGTCATTTGTCATTCGTCGATTGTTTTTTCATGATTTATGATTAAGATTCATTATTTAAACGTTATCAATCAGTTATGAAACGTCGAAATCTTCTAAAGTATACAACAATCGGTGCGGCTGGGGCTATGGCGTGGTGGGTGTACCTCGGTTGTATGAAGGGCGAGATTTACGCTTAAGTTATGTAGTTTGGCAAGAAGAGGTGAATCCTTATGTAGTCGTGGAGTTATTGTCGCCTGGAACCCAAGAGGAAGACTTAGGGCGCACAGTGCAAACCCCCGGAAATCCGCCGACAAAGTGGCAGGTTTATGAGCAGATTTTGCGGATTCCTTACTCCATTGTTTTTAGTCGTTATACCAATGATCCTGATGAGTTGGAATAGGTGAATTCTATTCTTTCTCTTCTAAGTAGGCGGGAAAAATTAACTTATGGCAGCGGATGCCCCAAAATGGAACAGGTGTTTCTTTCATCCTGGAATGCGATCGCGTCCACCATCAGTTCACATTTTGCACTGGACAAAGGCGATCGCACTGATCCCTCTATCTCCCCACACGGGTGCGAAAATGCCCCGGATTCAAGGATTTGTCATTGTAAACGCCCCTGAGAAGGATAGTATTACTACTTGAGACTTCATCGTACACAACCATCGTTATGAATATTCTTTTTGTTGCCGCAGAGGTAGCGCCCCTGGCAAAAGTCGGCGGTATGGGGGATGTCGTGGGCGCATTGCCTAAGTTCCTGAAGCGCTTGGGACATGATGTGCGGATTTTTATGCCCTACTACGGCTTTTTACCGGACAAGATGGAGATTCCCAAAGAACCTGTCTGGTGGGGATCTGCCATGTTTCAGTCATTCGCTGTCTATGAGACGGTATTACCCGGAACCGATGTCCCCCTCTATCTGTTTGGTCATCTCGCCTTCTCAGGACGCCATATTTACGCGGGAGCAGATGAAGACTGGCGATTTACCCTCTTTGCTAATGGTGCGGCTGAGTTTGCCTGGAACTACTGGAAACCGCAAATTATTCATTGCCACGATTGGCATACAGGCATGATTCCGGTGTGGATGAGCCAGTCACCCGATATTTCTACCGTCTTTACGATTCATAACTTGGCATATCAAGGTCCTTGGCGCTGGCGCTTACAGCAGATAACCTGGTGTCCTTGGTATATGCAAGGTCATAACACAATGGCAGCAGCGGTGCAATTTGCAGATCGAGTGACTGTCGTGTCACCAACTTATGCAGAACAAATCCGCACGGCTGAATACGGCGAAACGCTAGAAGGCTTAATGTCTTTCATCAGTGGTAAAACTGTCGGAATTCTGAATGGCATTGATACGGATAGTTATGACCCAGAAACTGACAAATATGTCGAGCAAAATTTCAGCGCCGATACGCTGGAATTACGTCGCAAAAATAAAGTGACCCTGCAAGAAGAGGTGGGCTTAGAAGTCAACTCTAATGCCTTTTTCATGGGCATGGTCACGCGCCTCGTGGAGCAAAAGGGGATTGACCTATTATTACAAGTCATTGATCGCTTCCTGGCTTACAGCGATGCCCAATTTATATTGCTGGCATCTGGGGAACGCTACTACGAAACCCAAATGTGGCAATTAGCATCTCGCTATCGGGGTCGTATGTCTGTCCAACTCCTTTATAGTGATCCTCTGTCCCGACGCATTTATGCGGGTTGTGATGCATTCCTGATGCCATCCCGCTTTGAACCTTGTGGTATTAGTCAACTGCTCTCTATGCGCTACGGCTGTGTCCCCATTGTCCGGCGCACAGGGGGTCTGGTGGATACGGTTTTTCATCATGAACCCGTAAGCCAAACCGGGACGGGTTACTGCTTTGACCGCTATGAACCCTTAGACTTTTATACCTGTATGGTGCGGGCTTGGGAAGGCTTCCGTTTTAAAGAGCAATGGACAACGCTACAGCAACGCGGTATGCGTCAGAATTTCAGTTGGGATAAATCAGCCAAACAGTATATCCGCACCTACCGAGAGGTTTTAGGATTACCGCCAGAAGAAGAAACGGTTCAACCGCAAGAGGCTGATTCAACCCTTACGGGTGTTATCAGTTAGAGCCACTTCTCCACCCAATCCCCGACCGATTTAATTAAGGCGTCGGGAATCTAAGGGGAACAGGTGATTCGTGATACTTGTAGGGGCGGGTTTGGGGACTTTCTGTGGGCTATTGATGGTAACATTTGTGCAAAACCCGCCCTTACTCAGTTTGCCGATGAACTACGAGACTTCGCTCCGTCCCCTGCACCTGGAGTCCTTCGGCTTCCCTGCATTTCCACTGAACCACCAGCGCGATCAATTCATGGTAAAATTTTAATTAACTGCTGCCCAATAAAAATCGGAATTGAAGCTTTTTGTCTGAATCGAACTTTTCACCTATCCACCCTACCAACGATATTGAGATTGACTTTGATCGCTTAGAGGAAGTGAGTCTAGGTGAAGTGGAGTTAAAAAGTGAACTGCTCGTCGCCTTATTGGAGGTCATTCGCCTTAACCTAGACGCGATTAAACAAGCTGAAGCTGTCAATGATTATCCCACGATCGCCAAATGCGCCCATCAGCTCAAAGGAGCGGCGGCTAATGTGGGTGTTTCATCTCTCCAAGCGATCGCAATGGAATTGGAGCGTCAGGCAAAAGCCGAGGATTTCTCTAGTGCTACTGATCTGATTATGGCACTAGAGAGTCAGAGGTTAGGGATACAATCTTATGTTTCTACTCAACTCCCCCAATAGAGCATTGCGGTTAATCGGCTATGGCGAAGATTTTAGTGGTTGATGACGATTTGACGGTTCAGCTTGTGCTGAAAAACCTACTCACGAGTCAAAGTCACGACGTCGCGATCGCCCCAAACGGAGAAGAAGCCCTACGCCAGGTCAAATCACTTCATCCGGATTTGATTATCTGTGATTGGATTATGCCACGTCTAGATGGACTAGAAGTCTGTCGGCAAGTGAAAGCAGATCCAGAATTGGCAACCACGTTTATCATTTTACTCACCATGCGCGATCAAATTACTGATCGCGTTCAAGGCTTAGATGCGGGTGCTGATGAATTTATCTCCAAACCCATTGATATGGAAGAGTTATTAGCACGGGTTAGGGCGGGGCTGCGATCGCGCCAATTAACTCAACAGTTAAGTCAAGCCCTGCGACAGTTGCAACAAACTCAGGCACAATTAGTGCAAACGGAAAAAATGGCAAGCTTATGGCAGCTTGTCGCCGGATTAGCCCATGAACTCAACAACCCCGTCACCTTTATCTACAGTAACCTCAGTTACGCTGAACGCTACACCCAAGACTTAATTGAACTCCTCAATCTCTACCAAGGAATCACCCCCAACCCTCCCCCCGATGTTATTGACAAAATTGAAACCGTCGATCTGAACTTTCTCATTGACGACTTGCCGAAAGTTTTATCATCAATGCGCCGAGGAACCCAACGCATCCAGAAGATGGTTCTATCTCTACAAGAGTTTTCCCGGCAAAACCGTTCGGGTTTGCAATCGGTTGATATTAATCAAGAACTTGACAACACCTTATTGATGTTGCACTACCGCTTAAAATCGAATCAACCCGAATTGAATATTGAGGTAGTCAAAGACTACGGCAACTTACCCTTAGTCCAATGTTATGCTTGTCAGTTGAATCAAGTGTTTCTGAATATTCTGAACAACGCCATTGACGCCATTAGAGACCAGCCAGGTACAATGCCTGCTCGGATTAGTATCGGGACGGAACAATTCGAGAATAACCATGTTAGGATTCGCATTGCCAATAACGGGTCTCACATCCCCCCAGAGATTAAAGCCCGTATCTTTGATCCCTTCTTCACCACTAAACCCATTGGTATGGGTACTGGCTTAGGACTAGCCATTAGTTACCAAATTATTGTCGGACAGCATAAAGGCTCACTTCAATGTTTTTCAGAACCGGGTAAAGATACAGAATTTCGGATTGAGCTACCTACCTCTATCAAAACCAAAACCGTATCCAATTAGGCAACGGACACCCATGTAACCTTTTGTATACCGATAGGGGCAACCTGTTTGCAAAAATTAACAACTGTATAGCATGACAGGAATACGGTAGGACATCAGTTGATCAAGGGAACAGACAACAGCAAAGAATCTCCTCTCCCTGCCTTGGTACTCCGATATCCATTCAATTGGCTGGGAATAACCTTTACACCTGTGTGTCATTTTAGCCGAAGCCAGCTACTATTGTTAAATTACCATTTAATCAGCCTGAAGGTTCACAGGTGATAAAAGCGAAATTGGTAAGCAGGTTCAACAAGACTTGACATTTTAGCAACTATTGTGTAGAGGTGTAGAGGCATAGAGACTTCCCTTAAACCCGGTTGGGTCATAACAGAAGTATCCACGCCAATTTTTTAGCTAAATTAAGGCATTAATCAGCAAAACTCATGTACCTTTGAGGTAACAACTCAGCTTCGGGAGCATAGCAAAAGTGATGAGGAGATATAGGTTTAAGGGTTGTTTTCAGCCAATCGGCAAAACTATGCACCATTGGGGATATCGGGTCATTGGTTCAGTGTTAGGTGGCACGTTACTCAGTGTGGCAGCTAACATCGTCGGTCCTGAGAGTATTGCCCAAGCCCAAACCAACCCACCCGCCAATCAAAAAAGCTCGTTAGGAGAATCACTCCTAAATAACATGCTGGGGGCTGATGCCCTGCGCCCCCAAAACTCTGCCCCAAATACAACTCAACCTGCCCAAACAGCACCGAAATCGACGCCTAGTCGGGGCAGGCAAATCGTGCAAGCCACAACCTTTCCAGATATTCAAGGCAATTGGGCGCAAGCCTTTATCGAAGCCCTAGCCTCACGGGGAATCATCCAGGGATTTCCGGATGGGACATTTCGACCTAACGCCCCCGTCACCCGCGCTCAGTTTGCGGCGATGATTCGTCAGGCGTTTGACCAACCCCTGGAACGTCCAGCTACTCAGTTTGCGGATATCCCGGCTAACTTCTGGGCATTGGATGCGATTCAAGAAGCGTATCGCATGGGATTTATGGAAGGATATCCCAATAATATTTTCCTTCCCGATCAAAATATCCCCCGTGTGCAAGTGCTAGTGGCATTAGTGAGTGGGTTGGATTTATCGGCTCCCGCTCAAACCACAGCCCTATTAAATCAAACCTTTCAGGATGCCGCTCAAATTCCGGACTGGGCGCAGACTAGCGTCGCTGCCGCCACGGTGAACCAGATGGTGGTGAACTACCCAAATGTGGCGTTCTTGAATCCGAATCAGACTGCCACTCGTGCTGATGTAGCTGCTTTTATCTACCAAGCATTAGTCAGCCAAAATCAATTACCCCAAATCCCACCCACTACTGTAGCAAGTCGTTACATTGTGGGGTACGAACCCATTGCCCAAGAACCACCCACACCACCCACACCGACACCAGAACAACTTGCTGCCTTGCGACGGCAGTATCTCTGTCTCTAATACACATATCCGAGCCCACGAGACTAAGGCGAATCTCGGATGCCGTCTTATGCTTGAAAAATGG
>CAZNNK010000363.1:0-6908 GCA_964574085.1 uncultured Coleofasciculus sp. | reverse complement strand
AGTGATTGTTTTCCTAACTTTTGTGCCAAACCCACCCTCACTTTGAGTGGCTTTCCCTCTTCCCCAATCCCTAATCCCCCTGACTGACTCCAGTTTTCATTGTCGGTAGGGTTTTGACCAGCAAAGATCAATGTTTTAAGCAATTTTTTTAAGGAGTTTGGCAAGTGAAACGCTTGATCGCGCCAATCAAGGGACGTTTAGCCATTGAGGACTGGGAAACCGATGTTGCTTAACTTGCTTAAATTGAGAAAAATAATAAAGGACATCCTTAGCCAACATCTGGGTGACAGCAAAGCGTGAATGTCAACAAGTCAAGACGCAAACGTGGTGTTATCCTCACGACACCAGGAGTGAGGAAACTGCAAGCCGCCAAACAAGCGTGGGAAAGTCAGCAAAATTATGGGAAACGATACACCTTAGAAGACCTTAGCGATCGCACGGGTCTAGCCACGGGGACAATTACCAAGGTGTTGAACCGGGAGGGAATGGTTGATAAGCGTACCCTGCGGATTTTTTTTCGCGCCTTTGACCTAGACCTTGATCCCAGTGACTATACTCAGCCTGACCAGAATCTTCAGCCACCCAGACGCCAGGAAGACCACCAAAATCAAACCGATTGGGGAGACGCGATTGATGTCTCTGTATTCTATGGTCGTTCCGGGGAACTCGACCAACTGCAAACCTGGATTGTGGATCATCATTGTCGCCTGGTGGCGTTGTTAGGGATGGGGGGGATTGGTAAAACCGCCCTCTCGATTAAGCTGGCTGAACAGATTCAGCACCAGTTTGAGTTTGTCATCTGGCGATCGCTGGGGAATGCACCCCCCCTGTCCGAGATGTTAGCGGAACTGATCCCGTTTTTGTCCCATCATCAAGAAACCCCAGCCGCCTCACCCGATAATCTGGGTAAAAGCATCTCGCGACTGATGCATTATTTACGCACCCACCGTTGTTTACTGATTTTGGATAATCTAGAAACCATTTTGCGCGATGGTGCGATCGCGGGACAATATCGCCCAGGTTACGAAGGTTACGGTGACCTGTTTCACCGCATTGGCGCCACTCGTCACACTAGTTGTCTACTCCTCACGTCTCGGGAAAAACCCCAAGAAGTTGCCTGTCTTGAAGGTGAAACCTTACCCGTGCGGTCTCTGCAACTCCGGGGTTTGCAGGCGTTAGCTGGACAAGAAATCCTCAAAGCAAAAGGACTAACCAACGAGGCGACTCAATGGCGACAATTGATTGAAAATTATCAAGGTAATCCCCTCGCCTTAAAAATTGTTGCCACTTCTATTCAAGATTTATTTGCCGGAAATATTCAGGCATTCCTGCAACATAAAACCACGGTTTTTAATGGGATTCGCCGTTTATTAAACCAACAATTTGAACGACTGACTGACTCAGAACAACAGGTCATGTATTGGCTAGCGATTAATCGCGAACCCGTGGACATTGCCACCCTGCATCAGGATATTGTCCCCGCCATCCGACGCTCCCACCTCCTAGACATCTTGGAGTCATTATCGTGGCGGTCATTAATTGAAAAAAAATCGACGTTCTTTACACTTCAACCCGTGGTTATGGAGTATGTCACCGAGGGACTGATTGAACAAATTGTCCAAGAAATTACCAGCCAATCCCTTCATCTATTCCGCCGTCACTCCCTAATCAAAGCCCAAGTCAAAGACCACATTCGAGAGACTCAAGTTCGTCTGATTTTACACCCTGTCTTGGCACAACTCAAAAGCGTTTTGGGTTCTAACCAAACGATTGAAACTCAACTGAAGGATATTCTCTGCCAACAGCGACAGCAATTGCCCAAACTACCAGGTTATGTGGGCGGAAATGTCCTGAATTTACTCGGTCATCTACCCGCCAATTTAAAGGGATATGACTTTTCCCATTTAACCGTTTGGCAAGCCTATCTTCAAGGCGTCGATTTGCATCAGGTTAACTTTGCCTATGCCGATATAGCCAAATCCGTCTTTACCAAAACCTTCAGTAGCATTGTCTCAGTTGCCTTTAGTCCCGATGGACAATGTTTGGCAACAGGGGATACCAATGGTGAAATTCGCTTGTGGCAAGTCCAAGAGATGGGACTCTGCTGTGATATAGTACCACTTTATACGTTTAAAGAACACAACGCTTGGGTATTCTCTGTCGCCTTTAGTCCCAATGGTAGTCTCTTAGCTAGTGGTTCTGGAGACAAAACCGTCAAGCTTTGGGATCTCAACAGAGGTTTATGTTATCACACTTGTGTGGGTCATACCAATTGGGTGAGGTCTGTCGCCTTCAGTCCTGATGGTGAGATCGTCGCCAGTGGGTCTAAAGATCACACCGTTAGACTTTGGCATAGTTATACCGGTAATCTACTAAAAACCTTAGTCGGTCATACCAGTTCGGTGAGTTCGGTGAGTTGGAATCCAGTTGTAGAGCAGGAATCTGGCGAGCATGTAGAGACGTGCCATGGCACGTCTAGAACAGTTTGGCAACAAGGACAAATGACAAAGGACAAAGAACAAATCCTCGCCACCGGTTCTGAAGACCACACAATTAAGCTGTGGAATGTCGTAACGGGTGAGGAACTGAAAACGCTTCCAGGTCATCAAAATTGGATTTGGTCAATTGCTTTTAGTCCTGATGGGAAAACCCTGGCGAGTGGTAGTGTTGATCGAACGATTAAACTGTGGGATATTCACACTGGCACCTGCCGCGACACCCTGGTTGGTCATACCGATGGTATTTGGTCAGTTGCCTTTAGTCCCGATGGCGACAAACTTGCCAGTAGTAGCGAAGACCGAACGGTGAAGCTTTGGCATATATCTAGCCGAAGCTGCTGCTATACCTTCACCGGATATGATAATGGCGTTCGTGCCATTACCTTTAGTCCCAATGGGCGTCTTTTAGTCACCGGAAGTGCTGACCAACAGTTACGCCTGTGGGATGTCACCACCGGGGACTGTCGTCAAACGTTGCAAGGATATACCGATCAGATTTACTCGGTTGCAGTGAGTCCCGATGGCAAAACTATCGCCAGTGGCGGCGTTTCCCCTTTGGTGCGGTTGTGGGATAGGACGACTGGGGACTGTCGCCAACTGTTGGCGGGACACCAGGGTTGGATTTGGTCCGTTGCTTATAGTTCCCAGGGGAATGCTTTGGTTAGTGGCGGGTTTGACCAACAGGTTAGACTCTGGAATATGGAAACAGGACAATGTTGTCACGCTTTTAAGGGACATCGGGGTTGGATTTGGACTGTTGCTATAAGTGCCGATGGCAGTATGTTAGCCAGTGGTAGCATTGACCAAACGGTGAGGCTGTGGGATGCTGTTTCTGGTCAATGCCTCCATGTCTGGTGCGGACATCAGAGTGGGATTTGGTCAGTGGCGTTCAGTCCGGATGGTGAACGTTTGGCGAGTGGTAGTCTTGACGCCACGGTGAGGTTATGGAATCCGCGCACCGGAGACTGTTGCCAAATCCTACGGGGACACCGGGGTTGGACTTGGAGTGTGGCATTTAGTCCGGATGGCAAGATGGTGGCGAGTGGGAGTGCGGATCAAACGGTAAGAGTATGGGATGTGAAAACTGGAGAGTGTGATCAAATCTGGAAAGGTCACACAGACTTAGTGTATGCTGTTGCCTTTAGTCCTGATGGGGATACCCTAGCGAGTGCCAGTGCTGACCAAACGATAAGAGTATGGGATGTGAGAACGGGCAAATGTCGCCAAATTTGCACGGGACATACCAAGCCAATTCGGGCGATCGCGTTTGGGGGTAATGGTGAATGGCTGGTGAGTGGTGGTGAAGATCAGACAATAAAAATTTGGCACACCCAAACGGGTCAGTGTCTGCAAACCCTCAGCGCAACGCGACCTTATGAGGGGATGAATATTACAGGGGCGACGGGTTTAACGGCGGCTCAAAAGGCGATGTTAAAAGGGTTGGGGGCAGTAGAAGATAAGTGGGGTCTGCTGTAGGGAGTGGTGAGGTGAGGGGGAGATGGGGGAGATGGGGAAGATGGGGGAGATGGGGAAGATGGGGGAGATGGGGGAGATGGGGGAGATGGGGAAGATGGGGGAGAAACACTGATTATATAAGGCTTTTAGCAGTTCTTCAGCCTTTTTATTTGTAAATAGACCAGCGTAACCTGCTATAAAATAATTTCTGTAATCTGAACTTTCTGGGGTTTTACGGTTTAACAAAATTGCGCTATTTTGGAAGAAAAAATGCAGGTATTGTACGAATCATTAATCATTTTTTTGTCAGTTTGGGGTTGAGAATTGGGCGAAGCATTCTTGGATACAATTTTTCGGCTTCGGACTCAGTTTTGGGCAAGAATGCTTCGCCCCTACAAATAAAAATCAAACAAAAATTATGTATGACGGATGACTGAATCTCTATTTTGTCTCGAAAATTTACATATTGCTTATCCGAGTAATCCTGACTATTGGGCGGTGAATAATGTCTCATTTACCCTGAATCCAGGAGAACGATTGGGATTGGTGGGAGAATCGGGGTGTGGCAAATCCACTCTGGGACGCGCGGCGATGCGGTTATTACCAAAAGCAACCAAAATTGACGGACAAATTAAATTTAAAGGAGAGTCCGTTTTTGAGTTAAACCCCACTCAACTGCGCCAGTTTCGGGGTGAAGTAGTGGCGCTGGTGTTTCAAGATCCGATGACACGCCTTGATCCGTTAATGACAATTGGCGATCATTGTCTGGAAACCTTACAAGCCCATCAACCTGAATTATCGCGTTGGGAAAGTAAGCAAAAAGCAATTGAAACCCTAGAAGCGGTGAAGATTCCGGCTAACCGTTGGTCTCAGTATCCCCATGAATTTAGTGGCGGAATGCGCCAACGAGTGGCGATCGCACTCGCCCTCCTACTCAATCCTAAAATGATTGTCGCTGATGAGCCAACCACGAGTCTCGATGTCACTGTCTCTGCCCAAATCTTACAGGAATTGACGCGATTGTGCCAAGAACGAGAGATGGCGCTGTTGTTAATTTCCCATGACTTAGCCATGGTAGGGGAATATTGCGATCGCGTGGCGGTGATGTATGGGGGCAAACTGGTAGAAATGGGGGCAGTTGGGGATATTTTGCACCACCCTCAGCATGAGTATACGCGATCGCTCCTGCAAGCCGCTTTGCACGTTCAAACGGTGAATGATCACGAACAACGTAGAGACGCGCCATGGCGCGTCTCTACACCAGAGGAGAACAATCTACCAACCCCCATTCTCCGAGTGCAACAGTTAAAGCAGTATTTCACCTTAGAACAAAATTTTATTGCCCAATTCTTCTCCCGCGAACCTCAAGTAATCAAAGCCGTGGATGAGGTGAGTTTTAACCTATATCCGGGTCAAGTGTTGGGATTAGTCGGAGAATCAGGATGTGGAAAAAGTACCCTATCGCGCACCATTTTGCAACTCATCCCGCCTACCTCTGGTATTGTGGAATTTCAAGGCATCAATTTAACCCAACTGAATCGGAAATCCCTCCGGGATATGCGGCGACACATCCAAATGATTTTTCAAGATCCCTTGGCTTGTCTGAATCCCTTAATGACGGTGGGTGATAGTATTGCCGATCCTCTATTTATCCACCACCTAGCAACAGCAACAGAAGCCAAACATCAGGTGATGGAGATGCTAGAACGGGTAGGATTAACGCCTCCAGACGACTACTACCACCGCTATCCCAGAGACTTATCCGGAGGACAACAGCAACGAGTCGCGATCGCACGGGCGTTGATTACTCGTCCTCGTTTGATTATCTGTGATGAACCCGTGAGTATGTTGGATGCAAGTGTGCAGACGCAGGTACTGGAATTAATGCGATCGCTAAAACAGGACTTTGAGTTAACCTATTTATTTATTACCCATGACCTTTGGGTAGCCCGGTTTTTCTGTGACGCGATCGCGGTGATGAATCGGGGTCAGATTGTGGAAATGGCAGAAACGGAAGTCTTGTTTACTAATCCCCAGCATCCGTATACCCAAACCCTATTACAAGCCGCGCCGTTACTCGTTCAACATTCCAGGGAAAGTTGAGTCACGGAAATATTACCGCCAAAACAAATATCAACATCTGTACCCGGGGCGCGATCGCGTTTGGCATATTCGCCTTTATAGTAATAGTGATCCCCCTCTACCACATAGTTAACGGGTAAGGGTTGAGTACTCGGTTTGCAGAAGACGATATCGGGTTCTGGAGAACCAGGTTCTAGGTGAGGTAAATTCACATTCCAAAATGTACCGGGAGGGGTGGGACGTTGAAATAACTCCCCTAATACCCGGGTTGTCCAACGCGTCGCCACTTGCCAATCAATCACCAACGGGCGTTTAATCCAGTGGGAAATCGCAATCCCAGGAATTCCCAGAATCGCCGCTTCCCGCACCGCCGCGACGGTTCCGGAAATATGGATATCGACTCCCAGATTACCGCCTGCATTAATCCCAGAGAGTACCCATTGGGGATTTTGCACCAGTTGAGTCAAGGCGAGACGGGTACAATCGACAGGTGTACCGGCTACCGCGTAGGCAAATTCTGAGCGTTGTTGAACCTGGATCGGCTTATGGGTGGTAACTTGATGACTACAACCGGATAAATGGGTTTGAGGCGCGACAATGACGCTCTTAACCCCAACCGCTTGCTGGAGTGCTTGAATCCCTGGAGCATCTATTCCATCATCATTGGTGAGAATTAAAGTCATCTTATGGGCGCAACTGATAACACCAATGTTCTAGCATAGCGGTAAATCGTTGATTGTTGACCTCACTACGAACCAATTCCAATCCATCAATTAAGATGGGTCACTCCAGTCGGGTGGGTTAGGCGGGTATTTCCTTAACTGGACTTTGGACAAACAAAGTGCGATCGCGGTTGGGAATCTGGTGTTTTTT
>CAZNNK010000362.1:3165-6912 GCA_964574085.1 uncultured Coleofasciculus sp. | reverse complement strand
TGGGGGAGATGGGGGAGATGGGGAAGATGGGGAAGATGGGGAAGATGGGGGAGATAGGGAAGATGGGGAAAATGAGAGAACTTTCCTTGTCTGTGTAATCAGTGTCAATAAGCTCTCACCTCCCTACCCCTATCTCTCCAATAAATCCGTGAAATCAGTGTTTTGACAAATGACATAAGACAAATAACAAATCCCTATTTTCCTGCACTTGGACCGCCGCCACGAAACCCCCCATAAGACGACCGATTGGGTAGAATAATCCAGGTTCCACCGCGATAACCGCCCGATAATTCTGTTTCATGTCGGGGCCAATAGTTATCCTGTTTCTCGGATCGTAGGACAAGGGCAGAACGCTGGGTATATCCGGCTGTAATTGTCAACAGGGCGATCGCGATCGCAGAGATAGCAAAAATTTTAGTTAACATGGGTTAAACTCCTAGGATGAACAGAGTTTTGAGTTGTCAGTGAGACAGTGAACGAGTTCTCGATCAGGGGTGTTTATCTTGGGGATGATCGGATAAAGGAGAGGGGCGAATATGGACAACCTCCACAGGAACCAGAGTGCGGTTGCGATCGCGCACTGTCAGCGTCGTCTGATCCACAGGTGCATCTGGTCTCACATCAACCTGAAACCCATAAGAACTGCGAGGTTCTAAGCTGAAAAAACATTGGACTTGACCCGTCGCCGATTCCACCTTGCCATCTTCTTCTTTAAACCTCAAAGTCATAGGTAAAGCACGGACATAGACTTGCTCCCCATAAGCATCATTAATCACCAGACGTGCGTTGAGATATCGTGGTGAGGTTTCATCGGATCTCACCTTGATCTTGACCCGCACGAGTTGATTCGCCCCTCCCACCGTAGCGCGTCCACTCGGATCACTATCCATAATTGTTTTCGCGATCGCGACTTTCCCAGAAAAGGGTGTGGCAATGATGGCAATAATTCCCAGAATTGTCGAACCGATTAAACCTGACCACAAATAGCGCGTATCAACAACCCCATTTTCCACTGTCACCTTAAATCCCACGGGTTGTTCGAGTTCTTGTCCAGAGGTATTGCCATACTCCAACACAGCAATTGCCACGGTTATTGGCTCATTTTTCTTTGCCTGAACGTCGAGTCCTCCCTGCAAATCAGACTCATACCACGTTCCCGATTCCCCATCCTCGTACCACGTCCCCGACTCACTCCAAGCTTCGTTCATCGCCGAGGCGATCACTTCCCCATTTTGGTCACGAATTTGAATTTCGTAGATTACCCAGGTATTCGTTGACAGCCAAGCCTCCACATCAATCCGCAAAGCACCAATGAGCCGAGGTTCAAGTTGTATCGACTCCAGTTCAACCGATTCCTCTGGCTCAACGTATACTGTTTCTGATGTCAGCCTTTTATAGAAGAACCCCATCAATGCCAGTAGGACTAATCCTGCTGCTCCCAAAGCTATATAAGACCAGGGATCAACAAAACGACCGGTTCGCTGAGTTTTGGTAGTGACTGGCATTGGCTTGGAGTTCAAATTCAATCTTCTCGGTAACTGAAACACGTCGTCTCAGTCCATTGCTGCTTCTGTGTCAAAGAATTTTTGATCAAGAGTTTTTTAGGAGTGATGTATCAACTCTAAAGATAGTTAAGGACATAACAGTATTGTACTCCTACAAGTAGCGCCTGCGCCGCCGATTTGCGTAAGTCCTATTTTGATCAGATACCCTTATTGCGATAATACCCAGAATTCCCGAACCACCAGTTCAACCGATTCCTCTGGCTCAATGAATAGCACCAACCCAGCTGATCCCAGAGCCAGATAAGACCAGAGATTGACAAAACGACTGGTTCGCTGAGTTTTGAACGTGAGTGGCATTGGCTTGAAGCTCAATTCAACTGAAACCTGTTGTCTGAGTCATCACTCTGATTCTGTTGAGTTTGAGAAATTATCTATCGCATAACCCAGTATTAGCACACAAGGATTACCGAATACGAATCCGGATTCCCGAAGAGCGATCAATAACATCTGAGCGTCGGATGCGGACTCTACCTGACCGAACTCGGCGTCTGGGAGACCGGGGTGTATCAATAATCACAGGATCAACCAGGATAGAATCCGAAATAGTCGAATCGATAATCGTGGGGTTAATTAGCGTAGAATCGCGAATGGTTCCCCGAATCGGCTTCTTATATCGATAATCGTCGCGATCGCGATAATTGCGATAGGATGAACCCCCAGAGGAAAAGGCACAAGGTCGCCCTGTGACGGGATTAACTGGCACCGGTGCTGGAATTGGGCTACCGTAAATCACCGAAGAACAGCGCGACGACTGAATTGGTCTAGCATCTACAGCGCTATCCCCGACTATCATCCCAACCACTCCCACAATTACAGGGGTGAGCATGATGTTCAGCCAACGGTGTTGCAGGAGAGAAAGTTTCAGCATCGTTTCACCTCAAAATAAGTTAGTTGGCGATTAAGCGATTCAGTGAAGCGCAAAAATTTATCCCGTATTCGGTGATTCTGTTCCCTTATCTGTATACCTATACTACTGAACACGGCTATTAGCGCCACACCCTAACTGAATGTCAGGCTAACTCGTTAGTTCCTTCGCGCTTTAATTCCTTCAGGTTTTCGTGTAATTTCAATATACAACCCAACAGCTAGATATAACTTCACCCAATGGCACGAATAAGTGTCTCGATGATGTCAAGTTTTTGACCAATGACCAATGAGCAATGACAAAGAACAGTTCCGCGTCGAATACCAAACTGGAAAAGCTACCTTTGAGCGAGGTGACTATCGCGCTGCGGTGAAGCATCTTGAAAAAGCCTGCGCCTTGATTAACCGAAATTCTCGCGTCGGGGGGGAGGCGCAAATGTGGCTAGTTACAGCTTACGAAGCCGCCGGACAACAAACCGAAGCGATCGCCCTCGGTCAGCAATTGACGAAGCATCCTGACTTGGAGATTCGCAAACAGTCCACAGGCTTACTCTACATCCTCCAAGCCCCCCAACTCAAGCGACCCGAAGCATGGATGACCAAGATTCCCGATTTAGGTGCTATTTCTGAAAGTGATCCTAGGGATCGCCGGGGTAGTGGGGTGACTAGAAGCAATCCCAGTTTGAAAAAGCAAATTGAACCGGAGGCGATCGATCTGAGTACGGTTAATACCAAAGATAATCAATTTATCTGGGTAGCTCTGGTTGTTATTGCTGCATTAGTGGGTGGACTCTTATGGTGGGGAGTGTAACCTTCCACACTCACCCTCTATTATAGGGTTTGCTGCACAACCCGGGAACCCTTATGCGTCAAATTAAGTCAAGACTTAAATTTGAGCAACCAATGACAACTGTCTACGCCAAAGATTTATCTCTAAAAGATGTTCATCATGTTTTGGGATTCCAAAGACGATACAATAGCTCATTTACTCCCCTGTTATCGCTGGAACCCCTAACTGATTTTGAACAACAGGAATTGGGACAAATTCGCGAGGATTTCGATAACTATTTGATCGACGGAGAAGCTAATGGAAAAGAGGGCGGGTTTTGTTGTTGATTCGTTAATCTATCTATCGATTGAGTTCCTAAACCCGCCCCTACCGATAACCGATTATAATTGATGATTAATCCGGCGAGATATGTATAAACGAGATAGTCAGACAACCAATGGAAAAGAGGGCGGGTTTTGTTGTTGATTAGTTGGTCTATCTATCGATTGAGTTCCTAAACCCGCCCCTACCGATAACCGATTATAATTG
>CAZNNK010000362.1:0-3065 GCA_964574085.1 uncultured Coleofasciculus sp. | reverse complement strand
ATAATTTACAATTACAATGTCGATGAAATCTGGATATACCTTACCCGTCTTTGCTTGTGCTTCCGCTATGGCGGCGTTGCAGTGGTTGCGTCAAGCTAAACCCCTAGATACTGTATCTGTAGACTTAATTGAACCCCAAGAAACGGCAGACATTCCCATTGAACAAGTCGCCGGGATTCGCGAAGGAATGGCACTGGCGATTACTCGTAGTGATCCCGGTGATAACCTTGATCTAACCCGAAATACTCCAATTTGGGCAGTTGTGGAATGGGGACAATCTGACCAAACTCAACAAATACAAATACTCGGCGGAGAAGGAATTGGACGCCAATTAAATGCAGCCGGAAAAGCGGCAATTTATGCTTATGCTGAAACCTTATTACAAAGGAATCTCAGTCGCTTACTTGCACCCAAGGAGAAAATTCAGGTAACCATTATTTTACCCGAAGGACGTAAACTGGCAGAACGGACATCGAATGCGGCGTTTGGTGTGCTAGAAGGATTATCGCTGTTGGGAACAACCGGGATTTCTCAACCCTTAAGCGCTCCCGAACAACTCCAAGCCTATCGCGAACAATTACAAGTTAAAGCCCTCTGTTTCGACGGTTTAGTCTTCTGTGTGGGCGAAAATGGGTTAAGCTTGGCGCGACAGATGGGGATAAATCCCGAACAATTAGTCAAAACAGCCAATTGGCTAGGACCTCTATTAGTGGCGGCGGGATTGCAGGAAATCCCAGGGCTTTTATTATTCGGTTATCATGGTAAACTAATTAAGTTAGCGGGTGGCATTTTTCACACTCATCATCACTTAGCCGATGGACGCCTAGAAATTCTCACGGCTCATTGCGCTCAAGTGGGATTACCCACACCGATTTTACAGGCAGTCTTTACCAGTCCTACCGCCGAAGCCGCGTTGACCTATCTACGGCAATTGGATGCTCAGGAGGGGAGTAATTGGGTGAATCAGATTTATCGGGCGATCGCGTCTATGATAGATAAACGCTGCCAAGACTATATCTATAAGCATAGCCAGCAAGAGGTACGAGTTGGTTCCCTGTTATTTGATCGTAACCGCCAAATCATCGTCACTAGCCCAACGGGAGCCAAATTACTATCTCAATTCTGTTCAGAGGAATAGGTTCGTAGTCGGCACAAAGCGTGCCACCAGCGAAGACAGCACTGACTACAAACGCTGAATTCAGCGACATTTATGTTAAGCTAGTAAGAATATCTATAAAGCTTGGCATCGGTTGAAACCAATAGATTACTCGTTGATCAGTAGCAGACTCGATCAGCGAGATACACCCTGATCTGACTCAAATTTTGCTCACGGGATAAAGTAGTGACTAGACCAACAGGAAACGCATCTCAGCCAGTAGAGATATTACCCACAACCACTCTACAAAACCAATTACATCGCCAGATGATTGTGATTCTGGACTTTGGTTCTCAATATTCAGAACTCATTGCTCGTCGTATCCGCGAAACTCAGGTATATTCGGAGGTTATCTCCTATCGCACTAGCGCTGAAAAACTCCGACAACTGAGTCCCAAAGGAATTATTCTATCGGGAGGTCCGAATTCCGTCTACGATGACGCTGCACCTCAGTGTGATCCCGAAATTTTGCTTATGGGTATCCCTATCTTGGGGGTTTGCTATGGGATGCAGTTAATGGTACAGCAACTGGGTGGGAAAGTAACTCGCTCTCAACGGGGAGAATATGGTAAAGCATCGCTGCATATCGATGATCCCACGGACTTATTGACGAACGTGGAAGAAAACTCAACCATGTGGATGAGTCATGCAGATTCCTGTCAGGAATTGCCAGACGGCTTTGAAGTCCTAGCCCATACCGATAATACTCCTTGCGCCGCGATCGCGGATCACCAGAAGCAGCTCTATGGGGTACAGTTTCACCCGGAAGTGGTACATTCGGTTGGCGGTATCGCCTTAATTCGCAATTTCGTGTATCACATCTGCGACTGCGAACCCACTTGGACGACAGAAGCCTTTGTCGAGGAAGCCATGCGGGAAATCCGCGCCAAGGTGGGGGACAAACGGGTACTGCTGGCTCTGTCTGGAGGTGTGGATTCCTCAACCCTCGCCTTCTTATTACACAAGGCGATTGGCAACCAATTGACCTGTATGTTTATCGATCAAGGCTTCATGCGAAAACTGGAGCCAGAACGGTTGCTGAAGCTGTTTCAGGAGGAATTTCATATTCCTGTAGAATATGTTAACGCCCGCGATCGCTTCCTGGCGCAACTGGAAGGGGTGACTGATCCTGAAGAAAAGCGTCGCCGCATTGGTCACGAGTTTATTCGTGTCTTTGAAGAACAATCCAAACTGCTCGGTCCGTTTGACTATTTAGCTCAGGGAACCCTTTACCCCGATGTGATTGAGTCGGCGGATACTAACGTTGATCCCAAAACCGGGGAACGGGTGGCGGTGAAAATTAAGAGTCATCATAATGTCGGGGGTTTACCCAAAGACTTGCGTTTTAAGCTGGTTGAACCCCTGCGGAAACTCTTCAAAGATGAAGT
Source organism: uncultured Coleofasciculus sp. (assembly GCA_964574085.1). GTDB lineage: Bacteria > Cyanobacteriota > Cyanobacteriia > Cyanobacteriales > Coleofasciculaceae > Coleofasciculus. Next base: position 521 of record CAZNNK010000362.1, on the reverse strand, counting down.
CCGCAAAGTGGGACGTTCGATTGGTTTACCCGAAGAAATTGTTCGGCGTCATCCCTTCCCTGGACCCGGATTAGCGATTCGGATTATTGGCGAAGTTACCGCAGAACGGCTAAATATTCTGCGCGATGCGGATTTGATTGTGCGTCAGGAAATTAATCGCCACGGACTTTATAAAGACCTTTGGCAAGCGTTTGCTGTGTTACTGCCGATTCGCAGTGTTGGGGTGATGGGAGATCAGCGCACGTATGCGTATCCGATTGTACTGCGTTTGGTGAGTAGTGAAGATGGGATGACGGCGGATTGGTCACGAGTTCCCTACGATTTACTCGAACTCATTTCTAACCGGATTGTGAATGAAGTTAAAGGCGTGAATCGCGTGGCTTACGATATTACCTCTAAGCCACCGGGAACCATTGAGTGGGAATAGTAATTTAGGGAAGCGGGGGAAGATGGGAGATGGGGGAGCTGGGGAAGATGGGGAAGATGGGGGAGATGGGGAAGATGGGGGAGATGGGGAAGAT
>CAZNNK010000361.1:0-6942 GCA_964574085.1 uncultured Coleofasciculus sp. | reverse complement strand
GAAGCAGGGGAAGCAGGGGGAGCAGGGGAAGCAGGGGAAGCAGGGGGAGCAGGGGAAGCAGGGGAAGCAGAGGGAGCAGGGGAAGCAGGGGAAGCAGGGGAAGTTAGCTCAACACTCAATACTCAAACTCCTTTGGTTGAGGCGACAGGTTGGATAACACAGCCAGATGGAACGGTGCAATTGGTGGCGGAAACGTCTACGGAAATATCGTCTAATTCTTCTTATCCACAACCCTGTCAGGAAAATCACGCTATTAGTAATTAGGGGCTGCTGAATAAGTCTGGTGGTGGGGAGAGGCAATAGGGAATAGGCTTTCTTGCAATGGTTTCAACCCTCTGTCGAGGGAAAATTCGGCGCTGAGGTCGGCACAAATTCCAGGATGCAAGACGGTTATAGTGTAAAAACGAAAGCACTTGTTGGGTAGAAAAATGGCTTAAAACCCTTATATTGTCTAGCTTCTACACTCATGCAGCAAGCCCTAATTAAGCCCTGAATTGAAGTTTAAAGCCGTTAAATACCTTGCACTTAGTAGCGAGCAAGATGCTCGCACTACGAGAATTTACACATTATTGACATTAAGGTTTAAATGCCGAACAGCTTATCCAGTCAGCTTTAGCTTTGGGTTTAACCCCAAGGCGATTGGTGAGACTCAACCCCTTAGTTACCTATGAATTTATTAGAATACCTGGATCAAATACTCTCTAAAAACGTATTTGTGATCTTCATTATTTGCCCACTATTTGGCTTCTTGATGGCTGTGAGTGTTCATGCCGCGACAAGTCAGGGAGGGGAACTAATTCAGTTTGCACAACAGGCTCACGGTGAACCCTTACGTCAGGTTGAGGTACGAAACCTAACCGATAACGTGGACATAAATTTTGAGCGATCGCCTGTTTTCTTCTCTTCACCAAAAATAATAGCGACTCAACCTGATCCGCAATTTCAACAGGGACAAAGCCTCTATCAAACCGGACAATATTCTGCCGCCGCCAAGGTTTGGAAAGAAGCCGCTTCTGAGTTTGAGTCTCAAGGGGATAGGCTACATCAAGGACTAATTCTCAGTTATTTGGCACTGGCTTATCAACACCTGGGACAATTCCCGGAAGCGGAAGCCGTGATGAATCAAGCTGTGATGTTGACTCAAAATCAACCGTCATCGTCTGATTACTTTATCGTTGCTAAAATTATTAATAATCAAGGACAAGTCCAATTTAATCATGGGCAAGTGCAAACAGCTCTGGAAACCTGGAAAAAAGCGGAAAAGCTTTATCATGAATTAGGCGATTCCACAGGTGAAATTGGCACTCAACTTAACCAAGCTAGAGCCTTCCAAGCCCTAGGATTTTACTTACGTGCCAGAACAATGTTAGAACAAGTTGAGGCTTCCCTGACCCGCCAACCTGACTCTCAACTGAAACTGGCTGGACTGCTAAACTTGGGGAATGTGTTGCGCGTGGCTGGTGATTTTGCCGGGTCTCAAAACATCCTCGAACAAGGTTTAGCTGTGGCGCAAAAACTGCAATCGACTGGGAATATTAAACTAGCTTGGCTGAGTTTAGGAAATCTTGCTGAAGCTCAACAGCAACCTCAACTAGCACTTGACTATTACCAAAAAGCTGCCGCCGAAAATAGCCCGGTTCGGCTACAAGCTCAAATCCATCAACTTAAGCTTTTGGTTCAACTCAATCGCTTACAAGAGGCTCAAAAATTACGTCTTCTGATTCAAACGCACCTGGCGAAGTTACCGCCAAGTCAAACCACTATTTACGCTCAAATCGAGTTAGCTGAGAGTCTGGTTAAACTCAATCCCCAGGATGTTAAAGCAGCCGCTCAACTTTTAGCCACGGCTCAAACCCAGGCAAAACAGTTAGGAAATATCCGTGCTGAATCCTATGCTTTGGGGCGTTTAGGACAAGTCTATTTGCAGACACAACAGTGGGAAACGGCAAAACAGTTAACTGAAAAAGCCCTCCGTTTAACCGAGGCAATTCATGCTGGAGAAATTGCCTATCAATGGCAGTGGCAAATGGGGAAATTATTGTTTAAAACTGGGGATAGAAATGGCGCGATCGCATCGTACACGGAAGCAGTTAATACTCTACAATCCCTACGCCAAGATTTAGTGGCAATTAACCAAGATGTGCAGTTTTCCTTTCAGGAACAGGTAGAACCTGTTTATCGAGAATTGGTGGATTTACTCTTACAACCGATTCCCGGAAAAGGGGAGGAAGTCAGTCAAACTAACCTGAAACAAGCGCGAACCACGATTGAATCCCTCCAATTGGCGGAACTGGCTAATTTCTTTCGCGAGGCTTGCTTAGATACTCAGCCGGAAGCTATTGATCGCATTGATCCAACGGCGGCTGTCATTTATCCGATTATTTTACCTGATTCCCTTGGGGATAGTTCGGCGTCCCGTTTGGAAGTTATTCTCTCCCTTCCGGATCAATCACTGAAGCATTACAGCACCAATTTGTCTCAAGCACAAGTCGATGAAGCAATTAACCGAATGCGCCAATCCTTTCGACGCACATCCTTTGCTGAAGAACGACTATCGATTTCCCAAGAGATTTATCGCTGGTTGATACAACCCGCCGCTGAGGATTTAACCCGCCAATCGATTAAAACATTGGTGTTTGTCCTGGATGGTTCCCTGCGGAATCTACCCATGGCGGCGTTACATGATGGTCAACAGTATTTAATTGAACAGTATCGAATTGCGATCGCGCCCAGTTTACAACTCTTAACCACTCAACCCTTAGCCAGACGCCAGTCTAAAGCCTTACTAGGGGGTTTGAGTGAAGGAAAACCCAACTTTTCACCGTTACCGGGAGTGAAGCAAGAAGTTAAGGACATTGAAGCCACGGTTTCAGCCACGATTTTACTGGATCAACAGTTCACCACTCAGGCGCTAGAAACTCGGATCAAAACTCAACCCTATTCCATCGTTCACTTAGCCACTCATGGTCAGTTTAGTTCAAAACCAGAAGATACGTTTATTCTCACCTGGGATGGACGGTTAAATATTCAACAATTGAATACATTATTAACCACTCGCGAATTATCGAACTCGCCTCCCTTGGAACTTTTAGTCTTGAGTGCTTGCCAAACCGCGAAAGGAGATACACGAGCCGCATTGGGACTTGCTGGGGTCGCGGTGCGTTCTGGGGCGCGTAGTACTTTGGCTACTCTTTGGACAGTTAGTGATGAATCGACCGCAACGTTTATGGAACAGTTCTACAAAGAACTTTTTACTCCCAACATCACCAAAGCTGAAGCGGTAAGACGCGCTCAATTGCATTTACTCCAAACACCGGAGTCGAGTCATCCTTACTTCTGGGCATCATTTATTTTGGTCGGGAATTGGCTCTAGTCCAGAAAAAAAGTTGATATGTCAGACTAGATTTAAAACCCTTACAAAATTGATGATCATGGCTACATCCTCCTGGAGAATGATATCTGTATTCTTATCCTTATCCGTAGTGGTAGCGCCATTTATGACAGCGAAAGTTTGGGCAGATTCTCCGGTTACAGTTAGCTTTAACCCTCCTCCCGGTAGAAATGCGCCCCGTGGCGGTACCGTTGGCGGCGGTTCGCGTCCGGTGCAGATCGCCTGTTTATCTAATCCATCAGCAAACTCGGGTTCTTTCACGGCTATCGCCCCAGGGTCTCATATCGGATTATCTCAAAGCGATCGCCCCAATTTGTATGTCTATATCCCCCAAACCACTGCCCAGACAGCGGAATTTAGTCTGTTTGACCAACATAAGAACGGGATATATCAAGTGAGTGTCCCGGTATCTCAAACAGGTTTAGTTAGGATTGGCTTACCGGATACCGCACCCTCGCTACCGCCAGATCAGCCTTATTATTGGACAGTTGCCCTCGTTTGCAATCCAAGCGATCGCATGGAAGACTGGGTTGTGGGTGGTTGGGTTGAACATGTTTCCCAAGATAATCCGTTACCGGAACTGTTAGAGAATATCACTGACCTGGAAAAAGTTGCTCTCTATGCCCAAGAAGGATTTTGGTACGATGCCCTCAATCTATTAGTCGAACTTCAGCGCAGCCAACCGAATAATCAAGCCGTGGCTACCAGTTGGACAGAATTAATGCAATCCGTGGGATTAGAGGGGATTAGCTTCAACCGCCTCTAAATAAGGAATGTAGGTTTGATTCAGTTGCTGATTCAATCGGGCAATTTCTAACTCTGGCACTTGACCATCTTTGGTGACTTGGGTTAAAGCGTTAACAATTTGCCAAATCTGAGTCCGAGTTTGGTCAATCAGCCCATCCATGCTGTTACTAGAGTCTAACAGAATAGCCAGTTGAATTTTGGCTTGGGCAAAGGCTTTTGTCGGCAACGCTAACAGGCTAAAGGTTAGAGCGATTGTGAATAATAACCGAGTTAATTTTTTCATGGTGGTCTCGACTTTATCTGAGTCTAAGGTATGGATGACAGGACTGATGACCTTGAGAATTCAAACCCTGACGAATGACAAAGGACATAAGACATAAGACTACTTAACCCAACCTTTAATTTCGGGAGAGGTGATACCGCGTTCTAACTTGGCGCATTCTTGTTTGGTGGCGTCTAAGAGATGCTGCATGGTGACAGGTTTGCCCTCTTCAGCGGCAAAAAAGGCGGCATTCATGGCAATGGAACGGATATTTCCCCCCGTGGCTTGGAGTTTGCCTAATCTAGCATAATCCAGTTTCTTGGTTGGGGTTTCCTTGGGGAAGATGCGTTCCCATATTTTGGCACGGGATGCTGCATCGGGATAGGGGAATTTGACGATAAATCGGATGCGGCGTAAAAAGGCTTGGTCAAGGGATTCTTTTAAATTGGTGGTGAGGATGGCTAATCCTTGATAGGCTTCCATCCGTTGTAGCAGATAGCTGACCTCTACATTAGCATGGCGGTCATGGGAGTCTTTGACTTGGGTGCGTTTGCCAAAGATGGCGTCGGCTTCGTCAAAGAGGAGAATTGCGCCTCCGGTTTCGGCGGCGTCGAAGATACGGCGCAGATTTTTCTCCGTTTCGCCGATATATTTACTAATGACGGCAGATAGGTCTATTCGGTATAAGTCTAAGCGTAAGGCATTTGCCAGGACTTCTGCTGCCATGGTTTTCCCCGTACCACTTTGTCCGGCAAATAGGGCGCTGATGCCTAAGCCGCGATTACTTTTGTGACCAAATCCCCATTCTGTATACACTTTAACCCGTTGGCGCACCTGAGTCACCATATCTTTGAGGAGTTTCAGTTGGGGTTCCGGGAGGACAAAATCCTCCCAAGTGGCGGTGGGTTCTAAGCGTTGGGCTAAGTCTTCTAAGCGGGGGCGGGATTGGATACGACAGATATCCCAGAGGTGGGTGGTGAGGGGAGAAGGTTGGTTGTCGGTGGTGGTTTTTTTGCGCCCCTTGGGTTTGGGTTGGGGTTGGAGTTGGGCGATATCACTGTGGAAGGAAATGCAGGCGGCTTGGATATCGGTGTGGGTGAGGTTGAATTGGGCGACGAGGGATTCTACTTCCCCGTTGAGTTGGTTGGCGGTTTCGCCGAGGTGAGTGTTCCAGAGGTGGAGTTGTTCCTGGTGCGTCAGGGAGGGGATATCGAAGCTGATGAACGGGCGTTGGGCAGAGGGGAGGCGTTCCGGGGTGCTGATAATTAGGGGAGTGTGGAGGGCTTGGAGGAAGTGGCATAAGGCTTCGATTAGGGGAGTGTCGCTGGTGTTGAGTTCCTGGCAATCCAGGAGAAGGATACTCTGGGAGAGGATAGCGTCTCGGTGCCAACGACGGATGAGCAGGGATATCTCATTCAAGTGAGTGGGGAGGCGATGGGCGGGAAGGTGTTTTAGGGGGCGGTTGAGGCGAGTGGAAACCGTGGTGGCGATATCCTGGGCGGCGCTGGGGGTGGTGTTACACAGTTGGATAATCGGCAATGGTTGTTGTAGAGACGTGCCATGGCGCGTCTGGGCAGTAATGGGGGATTCAACAGCCGCCCCGTCGGTGGATTCCCCTAGGGTATTAGGATTAGTCTGCCATAACTGGGTGATGCGATCGCCTATTTGTTGGTGAGAGGGCTGAAGGATAGTCTCAATACCCGCCTCAATTGGTTGAATCAGGTGCATCAATTGGGCGTCTTCGTAAGGTTGACCCAACAGATACAGCAGAATCCCATTATCCAGTTGCAGACGGCTTTGGGGAAGTTCCACAGAGGCGTCAGTTTTCACCAGTTGCCAATAGTGTAGGGGAGACAGGGGGGAAAGTGCCTGCCAAGCGCCAGCATCACCAAAGAGTTGCATGGCTAAGTTAAACGTGGGATAGGCAGACTGGGGGCAACTGTGGGCTTGGACGCAGAGTTGGGGAAAATAGGGAATTAGGGCAGAAGCGGCGCATAGAAGCAGGACATTGCGTTCAAAGGGGGAGAGGTTGAATGTGGTGCAGAGGTGGGTTAAGGCAAGGGGAGGGGAAGCGGAAGCGGCGGCGCGGTTGAGGATGGAGTCGATATCGGGGAGGGATTCGGGAGTTGGGTTTGCCTCTCTAGCGATGTAGGCGTCGAGGCGTTGTTCTATGGCAGCGACAACGGTTTTAATCGTGTGGGCGTTGGTTTGGTTCCAGGTTGTTGGGGATGGCATTTTTTGTTTGAGAAAGAATTCTAATCGGAATTATTATCGATAGTAGGCGGCAAAGTCGGGAAATGGCAAAGGAGATAACATTGGTTTATAAAAAGCAAAAAAAGTTTATTCAACTATACAGGTATTGCCCCAATCAACGGGATGCAGGAAATACGTTTTGCAGAGAAAAAGTGGAGGAGGAAATGTAGGGGCGCACCGACGTGCGCCCTTTATCAACGTGACGTGCGCCCTTTATCAACGTGACGTGCGTCCGTTTCAACCCAAGCAACAGCCCTCACCCCCAGCCCCTCTCCTCACAAGGGTAGGT
>CAZNNK010000360.1:0-6952 GCA_964574085.1 uncultured Coleofasciculus sp. | reverse complement strand
CCAGGGCAGAAGGGAAGAAGCAAGGTTGCAAGGAAGAAGGATATTATGGTTATTTGGGCGGACATGATATGATATCATTTCCGCCTACCCAGCAGCCAATAGGTCGTCATATCGCCTTTCCCCTTAACTTTGACGGCACCTCGCTGTTCAAAGATAAACTTGTGCTGCAACTGTTGGTATGTGGTAGAGGTGACTTGAATTTTACCCGGTTCTCCTGAGGATTCCATGCGAGAGGCGACATTAACTGCATCTCCCCATAAATCATAGATAAATTTTTTCCGACCAATTACACCAGCCACGACTGATCCGGTGTTAATCCCAATGCGAATTTCAAACGACTCCCCCTGTTGCTTTTGGAACTCATGAATCGCTTGTTGCATATCCAACGCCATCTGCGCGATCGCTGTGGCATGATCGTCTAAAGGACGGGGTAAACCGCCAACAACCATATAGGCATCACCAATGGTTTTAATCTTCTCCAACCCATACTGATCCGCTAGCTGATCAAAGGTAGAAAAGATTTGATTCAGCATATTCACCAGTTCAATCGGTTGCAGACGTGCCGATAACGGCGTAAATCCAACAATATCGGCAAACAGAATTGTCACCTGATCAAAATGTTCCGCAATCGCCCGTTGATCTTGCTTAAGCCGACGGGCAATCAGTTCAGGTAATATATTCAGTAATAACTGCTCTGACTTATCTTGCTCTAACTGTAACGCCGCCTCTGCCTGCTTGCGATCGGTAATATCACGCGCCACCCAAATAATCGATTGGTTAGAAATTGCCGAAATACTGGCGGCAAACCATACTGTATTGTCTTCACTTTGGATACTGTAATCAAAATAGATCGTGTGCTGAGTGGTTAGCGCCTGTTGAATTTTATCTAACCAATCCTGAGCCGTTTCCTCTTGAAAGAGATATTCGATTGTTTGGTTAATTGGGTCAATGTAAAAGTCATAGAAGCGGGTGGGATTCGTCGGCGCTATTTCGATATTTGCGATTGTATGGTCTTGAACATCAATAATTAAAACAATCGCATTCATTGCCTCAAAAAAAAGGCGCATTTTGCTTTCCGAAGTTCGCAGCTTATTTTCCAGCAATTTACTTTCACTAATATCCCGTGCTGCCCAAATCACGCTATCATGAGAAAGCGGTGATAAATTAGCGGCAAACCAATTATCTCGTCCGGCAACGGTCAACTGATAGTCAATACTAACAGTTTGCTGAGTTAAAAGAGCCTCTTGGATAGCTTGGAGAATAAAATCAGCTTGCTGAGCTGGGAACTGTTCGTGTAACGTTTTACCGACAATTTCCGCTGATGGTTTGTAGTCACTCAGAGGATTCGTGGGAACAATTTTTAGGCATTGTCCTGAGGCATCAATCACCAGCACCACATCCGTCAAGGCGGCAAAAAGCGCTTGCATCTCGGTGATTGCTTTCTTCTGCTGAATCACGCTACCTAACTGATTAGAAATAACCGTGACTAGCTCAAAAAAATGATGGTCTGGTGGGTATTTTTTTGCCATAAAAAACACCAAAACGGCTAAGACGGAAACAGGGTTTTGAGCAGAATTTGGTGCAACAATGGGGACGGCAAAAGCTGAGTGAAATCCGCATTTAACCGCAAGTTCTAATCTCAGAAAAAGGTCATCTGAAAACGTCGTTAAATCATCAACCCACTCGGGCTGAATTTGATGCCAGACTCGCCCGGGCAATTCTTCATTGGGTAAGAAGGTTAAGGCCGCGCTGTACTCTCGAAATTGGTCGAATTTTGCCGCCTCTGAAGCATCGATATCCGTACATTGACGATACCAACTATGGCTGCATTCTAACGCCATACCATCCGTCGCGGGAATCCACGCTTCGCCATAACTCCAGCCTGTAATTTCGCAGACTTGATGCAAGGCGACATCCAAGGCACTCTGAAAATCGGCAGCACTACTAATGGCTTGGCTCATTTTAGCCAGACGTGCCACTTGTTCTTCAGCCTGCTTGCGTTCAGTTATGTCGTTAATAACAGTGAGTAAGCAGTCTTGTCCACCGAAGTTAATAATATTTGCCGATAACAACCCCGTTTTAACCTGTCCTGACTTGAGACGGAAATCGAATTCATAATTATGAATAGTTCCCTGAGTTTGTAATTGCTGAATAAAGCGGGTACGGTCATCGGGATGCACCCAAAATTTTAATTCGACTGTGGTTTTGCCAATCAGTTCGTCTTGTTGATACCCGATCAGATTCAGTAATCGATCATTGACCGCCAACAAGTGTCCATCAGCCAGGGTGCTGATTGCCATGGCGTTAGGAGACAAGCGAAAGGCGAGGGCAAACTGATCTTCGCCTAAGCCTCCTGTGGCGCTTGGGGGTTGGATGGACTGGTCTAATTCCTCGTTCCTGGGTTCCAAAATGGTCAAAGAAGAATGCAACAGCAGGGCAAGGGGGTCAGGTAAAACTTTTATTATATCGCTATTTACGCCTACACAAACAAAGCCTTGACTACGAAACCCCTTAATTCGAGTAACGTCAGGAAACCTACTTGCCAATACAAAAGCGACTAAAAATCCGGTCAAGTACGGATTCCGTTACTTCCTCCCCCGTAATTTCACCTAAGGCTTGAATCGCGCCACGTAAATCAATTGTCCAAAAATCTAAAGGTAACTGCTGGGAAATGGTTTCTTGTACCTGTTCCAGGGCTATCTTGGCTTGGGTTAAGGCGGCGGCTTGGCGCTGGTTAATCGCTAACTCTAAGTCAGCCGCGTGCAGGGTTCCCGTTTGTACGGCTTCCAGAATCCCTTGTTCTAATGCCTCAATCCCTTCATTTTTGGTAACGGCGGCTGTAATGACTCGGTCAATACTATCCGGATAGGAAACCGAATCAGCGGGAGCAAGATCGGTTTTATTAATCACTAAAATTAAGGGACGGTGTTTGACTTGGGTATAAATTTCTTGATCTTCTGAACTCCATCCCGCTGTGGCTTCAATCACCAATACAATTAAATCAGCCGCCTCAGCCGCACGGCGCGATCGCTCAACGCCAATTTTCTCGACTTGATCCACGGTTTCCCGGATTCCGGCGGTATCTAGCACCTGTATGGGGATGCCACCGACGACTAACTGCGACTCTACCACATCACGAGTTGTACCGGGTAAGTCAGTAACGATCGCGCGATCGCTACGACTCCAAGCATTTAATAAGCTGGATTTGCCCACATTCGGACGCCCGACAATGGCGACGTTTAACCCGGTTCGCAATAATTGACCGCGATCAGCGGTGGCGAGAATTTGGTTAATATCGGTTAAGACTTGTTGCAGTTGAGCAATGATCCCCGCTTCATCTAAGGGGGGTAAATCCTCCTCAAAGTCAATCCGGGCTTCAATTTCTGCCAAACTATCTAAACACGTCGCCCGGAGTTGGCGAATCGGTACAGCTAGCTTCCCTTGCATTCCCGCCAATGCAGCTTGGGCGGCGGCGGGGGAACGAGAACCCACTAAGTCGGCGATGCTTTCGGCTTGGGTTAAATCTAACCGCCCATTCAAAAATGCTCGTAGGGTAAATTCTCCGGGTTGGGCTAATCGTGCGCCTAACTCTAAGCATAATTGCAACACCTGCTGCACAGGCATAATCCCGCCGTGACAATGGAACTCAACCACATCTTCGCGAGTGTAAGAACGAGGGGATTGCATAATTAGGAGTAGGGCTTCATCCACGATCTGTTGGGTTTGGGGATGGCGCACATACCCATAGAGAATGTGGTGAGTCTGCCAAGCTTGATGCCCAGGGGCGTGGAACAGTTGACGGGCGATTTCTAGGGCATTTTCGCCCGACACCCGCACGATTCCCACACTCCCCTGTTGAGGCACAACAGCGGTTGCGATCGCGGCTATTGTTTCACCTTGGACAAACGGTTGAGACATCGTACAAACAAGTCATAGCTATCAGCTTCTCGGTCAGCAACTGTGACCACGGTTGTTTCCGGTGGGATTAGGGTTTGAGTCGCATCCAGGGTTGTTAACCAACGATGAGATTCTTTATCTTGAATGTCTTTTATGATGTTTATATCATCATAGGTGAGACGCAAATCATCGAACATTGTCGTTAACGACTCGATTGGAGCCTGATTTTCTGATGAATTTACTCAGAGGTCGATTGCAACGCTTAACCCAACAGTTACCTGGTTTAATTGAACAACTCCCCGATGAAAGCTTGGCAGACGCCTGGAAAGTCCTACAACCGCTTTATTATGACTTGTACATGCTCTCGGCCATGCAAGAGTCCATGCGAACGATTCGACCCGGAGATGCGATGACCCGCGAAGAGGCGCTACGACTCCTGAATCTGCCGTGACTGAAGGGGTGGGTAGGCTATTTGAATAGTAGGTAGGGTGTGGGGTGTAGGGAAGAGTGCGGCTTTTCGCACAGAGCTAAAATCTTCCCAGAAAGACTACAATGATTCGTGGGGAATCGGGGTATTGTCAAGTATTCCCAAATGCGTTTAACCGCTATGGGATAGAGAGGTGCGTAGTTCACCCAAGGAGAATTAATCTCTCAAAGTAAAAGCGAAGGGAATTTCTGCAATGAAATGAAGTCTGTCTATATTTGACTATACTTTTACCAACTATATCCTGTGAGTCTAGAAGTACGCTATGCGCGGTCTTTCCTACAAGATCTCAAAAGCCTAGAGTCGGCTGCCTATCAGCAGGTCTATGACGTGGTTTTTGAGAAGTTCATGCATCTCAGAAGCATTCACGACTTGCCAGGGCTTCACCCCATCGGCTCAGATGCTATTTTTTACCGATTTACCATCGATAACTATATGGTGGGGATTGAAGTGACGGGTCACATCGTCAAGTTTTTGCGGGTGTTGCCCAAGCCGTATATTTGAGAAGACTCCAGGGCAGAAGGTAGGAGGAAAGGCTGACGGTGGAGACAGACATGATATGAGACTAAGCCACTGGAAAAGGAAAACTGACAAGTGATCCCCGGACAACATACACTTGTGATTGGAAAAAACAGGAATTTGAGAAGCTACTTATGGACGCCCCTGCACTCTGGCAACGCTATCAGGACTGGCTCTATTACCACCAAGGGTTAGACTTTTACCTCGACGTCAGCCGTATGCGATTCGATGATGTCTTTGTCGAGGCGATGCGACCTAAGTTTGAGCAGGCGTTTCAGGATATGGAGGCATTGGAGGGGGGCGCGATCGCAAATCCTGATGAAAATCGGATGGTGGGTCACTATTGGTTACGAGATCCTGACATAGCGCCCACCCCCGAACTGCGCCAAGATATCCTCACCACGTTAGAGAAAATTGAATCCTTTACCGCTAAAGTCCATAGTGGTGATATTCATCCCCCAGGTTCATCTAAATTCACTGATATTCTTTCCATTGGTATTGGCGGATCAGCATTGGGTCCTGAGTTTGTCGCTGATGCCCTTGCCCCTCATGTTCCGCCTCTAAGGATTCATTTTATTGATAATACTGATCCGGCAGGGATTGATGCTACGATCGCAAAACTGCAAGATCGTTTGGCTAGCACCCTCGTCTTAGTCATTTCTAAGTCTGGAGGAACCCCGGAAACCCGTAATGGCATGATTGAGGCAAAAAAAGCTTATGAATCCCAGAACCTGGACTTTGCGACCCATGCCGTGGCAATTACGGGTGAAGATAGTAACCTAGAGAAACTGGCGAAATCCGAAGGGTGGCTGGCAACCTTCCCGATGTATGACTGGGTAGGAGGACGCACGTCAGAAATGTCAGCGGTGGGATTGCTACCCGCCGCACTCCAAGGGATTGATATCCACCAGATGCTGGCAGGTGCGAAGGAAATGGATAGTGCTACTCGTGTCCATAATCTCCACGAAAACCCAGCCGCATTGTTGGCACTCTCCTGGTATTTTTCGGGGAATGGTCAAGGTGAAAAAGATATGGTGGTTTTACCTTACAAAGATAGCCTGCTATTATTTTCCCGCTATCTCCAACAGTTAGTGATGGAATCCTTGGGTAAGGAAAAAGACCTGGATGGGAATACTGTGCATCAGGGAATCGCAGTGTATGGTAATAAAGGTACAACCGATCAACATGCTTACGTGCAGCAGTTGCGCGAAGGCGTTGCCAATTTCTTCGTCACCTTTATTGAAGTATTGCGCGATCGCCAGGGACATTCTCCAGAAGTAGAAGCCGGAGTCACGTCCGGTGACTATTTATCCGGTTTATTACAGGGAACCCGAAAAGCCTTGTATGACAATCAACGGGATTCGATTACCGTGACCATTCCCCACGTCAATCCTCGCACGGTTGGGGCGCTGATTGCTTTATATGATCGGGCGGTGGGATTGTACGCCTCTCTGGTGAATATCAACGCTTACCATCAACCTGGAGTGGAAGCCGGGAAAAAAGCCGCCGCTGCGATTTTGGATTTACAGAAACGGGTGATTCAGGTGTTGCAGGATGAAGGAGAACCCATGTCTTTATCAGAGTTAGCCCAGAAAGCGGGGGCGGCTGACCAAATAGAAGCCATTTATAAAATTCTGCGCCATCTCCACACCAATCAACGAGGTGTGGTTTTAGAAGGAAACCTGGGAGAACCGAGTAGCTTAAACGTGTCTGCGGTTTAATTCTCCGTAGGGGCTTGGTAACCAAGCCCCTTACCATAACCACTGCCACCAGCTACGATTAGCCTTCATCTTAGCGCGGAGAATGGATAAATTGTTCCGAAATATAGCGGTATTCGGATGATCATCTCCTAAATGCTGTTCACTCAAACTTAATGCCTGAACCAATAGCGATTCTGCATCTGTGTAGCGTTTTTGCGAATTGTAGAGTCCGGCTAAATTATTAATGCTAGTCGCCACAGCCGGATGGCAATTGCCTAAGATAACTTTTCTCATGTCTAATGCTTGTAAGTAAAGAGGTTCAGCTTCACTGTAGCGACCTTGAGCGTAGTAC
>CAZNNK010000359.1:0-6966 GCA_964574085.1 uncultured Coleofasciculus sp. | reverse complement strand
CCAACCAAAACGGAATCGCCAACGCCACCGTCACCACTGCATTAGCAAACGGACCAGCCGCCGAGACTGCACTCTCCCATCTGCGATCGCGTAATTTACTATGATCAATATAAACCGCCCCACCAGGAAGGGCAATTCCCCCCATCACCAAGAAAATCATTGGCATTAGCAGACTCAAACCTGGGTCAGTATAGTTGAGGGGATTAAGCGTCAAATAGCCTTTATCCTTAACCGAGGTATCGCCACCGAAGTAGGCGACAACCGCATGACCAAACTCGTGCAAGCACAAGGATACCATCCAGCCGCCAAAAACAAACAATCCCGCCAGCCACATTACCGCTTACTCCCAAGCGAAAGGAATATATCTAGTTTGGCAAATTTTGCGCGATTGTGTGATATCCCTGACTGTTCCCTGTTCCCTCGCCTCACCCCAATACTGATTCAGCAACCTCATCCTCATTGTTGAAATTGGGTTAACAACCAAGCACAAACTTGAGATTGATTCATCTGACGTGTATGCTGCAATGCTTCTTGTAATACCGAAATCGCTAAACCCGGGAGAACCTGAGACTCGCGAATCCGCCGACTCCCACCATTTTCGATAGAAAAAGCCATAATTGTGGCAGTCTTTACGTTGACAATCCAGTATTCATTAACATTTAAATCCTCATAAAGTAGCCGTTTTTCGCCTTGATCATCTGCAAGTGAGGTATTGGCAACTTCAATAACTAAATTGGGGGGCGGATAGCTATCAAGTTGAATAATAGAGGTTCCCCATGGGATCACATCAGCGTTGTCACCAATATAGTAAGATACATCAGGTTGAGCATCATCAAAGCCTGTTTTCCGATAGGTACAATTATCAAGTCCATGCAGAGGAATGCCTTTTAGGGCGGCAAAAAGGTTAACACCGAAGATAATTACCGTATGATCGCTAGCATGATCATATCCCAGAGGAGTCATTTCAATTCTTAGTTTTCCATTGTGGTAGTAGCATTTGGCTTTTTGATCAGCCAGATTATCAATCGTCTGTATATATTCATCCCAGGTTGCGGCTACCCAGGTATCAGTTGGAACTGGTGTTTTTAGTCGAGTCATTAATTTTGAGACCAAACTCGTTAATAATATGTCCAAGATCAATCATGTTCATGTACTCTTCTCCACTTTAATCACAGCCTTAAATGTTTCTCCATTACCAACCCACTTGAGCCACTGCCCACAATTTTTGCAGTACAGTTCTGCCAAATGCACTTTATTAGTTTCCTTTAGCTCTCCCCATCGGCTTTGGCATTTTGTGCAGGGAGACTCCAAACATATCGATATCTT
Organism: uncultured Coleofasciculus sp.; assembly: GCA_964574085.1. Taxonomy (GTDB): domain Bacteria; phylum Cyanobacteriota; class Cyanobacteriia; order Cyanobacteriales; family Coleofasciculaceae; genus Coleofasciculus. The sequence continues at coordinate 5,640 of CAZNNK010000359.1, read as the reverse complement.
TTGTTGCATTGGAAAGCCTAATAATTTTACAACGGTAGAAGCTCTCAATCAGCAAAGATATAGGATTCAGTACTTGCTGGTTGATATAATTCAATTTTTCCCGAATCCTTAAAGTAAACGCAATTGATTCTTTTGATTCCCCTTTCCCACCTGACTCGCTTCCTGCTTATCGTCTCTCGACTCCTCTAACTCTAACCAGCTATCCCCTTGCCCATCCAACAAATATTGCGCCGCTTCTAACATATCTGCGGCAATATCTTTTAAATTATCTTGACTCTCTAAATACGTCTTCAGCGCATCCATGGGATTCATACTGCTACCCACCCCCAATTCTGGCAAACGCGGACGGGCTAACTGGCTGACTAATTCGGGGCGAATCGTATAACTGTGGGCTTCACTCAAGGCTTGATGAATTTTACTATTATCAATTAAATCCAACTGATCAGAACGGACTTTATAAATTAGCCGAACCACTGCATCATTAATCGTTTTTTTCTTAATCGCTTTAAGTAATGCCGCTTCTGGATCAGCTTCCTCAGCTAGATTCACGTTAATTGTGCAGAATGGACGCACAGGTAAAGGACAAAATTGCCATTCAGCTTTACCTTTATCCAGATCAATTAATACATAACCCTTATCTTCCTTTTCCTCACTAAAATCAACCCGTTCAATACTACCTGGATAAATCACAGGTGGGTTATTCGAGGGATTCAGATTTTGATGGCGGTGAACATGACCTAATGCTACATAATCAAAACACGATCGCGCCATTAGCGACAGGGGAATAGTAAAGCCTTTCCCTACAGCTAAAAAACGTTCTGCGCCAAAACTAGCACGGTCTGCCATTAAATGGGCTAAGAGTATGGTTGGCGCTTGGGAATCTAGCCGCCGAATTTCTCCTTCTAAAATCGGTTCAAGGCGTTGGATTAATAACTCATTCACCTCGCCTAAAGCTAATCCTTCAGTTTCCGGGCGCGTCAGTAAACTAGAACGGGTTAACCAGGGTAAGGTAATGACTTGGACTAAACCCTTTCGGGTTTGAACTTGATGCGTCGCCAGTGTATCACCCACAATAAATCCTGGCACACCTAGGGTACGATAAATACATAAACTTGCCCCCCCATTTCCTTGGGAATGTTGGTCATGATTACCTACCAGCAATACCGTGGGAATTTCTGCATCCACTAAGCGGCGAAATTGAGTGGCAAAGGCTTCTTGCACATAAGGGGGTGGTGTGGCGTCAGGAAATGCATCGCCGCCAAATAAGACTAAATCCACGGGTTCAGTAATGGCGCGATCAATACATAGAGACAAGGTATTGACAAAATCTTCCAGTCGTGTATTTAACCCCGTTGCTGGGTTAGTTCGCCCGTGGGAGAAGCCGCTACCCAGATGGATATCGGATAGGTGAAGAATTTTAATCATAATAGTGTAGAGACGTGCCATGGCACGTCTGGCGATTGCGTGTCTGTAGGGGCAGGTTTTCCCTATCGATGATAACGTTAATTCAAAACCCTGATGTCACTAAACCCGCCCCGACAAAGGACCAATGACCAATGACCAATGACAAAGAACCAATTAATCCACAAACTGGTTGAGGATACTCGCCACGACAGATAAGACAATTGAACCAATCAAGGCGGGAATCGGTCCACTAATGGTAAACATGGCACCCGTTAGGTAGGCGACTAAGGACAAGGATATGGCATTAATCACTAACAGAAATAGCCCCAATGTCACAATTGTCAAGGGTAGAGTCAGCATGATCAGAATGGGTCTGACAATAGCATTGACAATCCCTAAGATAACCGCCGCGATCGCCGCCGTGGCAAAACTCCCGATCGTAATACCCGGTACGATATAGGCAGTGATGACTAATGCCAGTGCCGTAAACAGCCACGTTAAGAGAAAATGTTTCATGGGTTTGGTCGAATAACACACACCCGAATTCTAACTGGCGAGACGTTCTGGTGTTTGCGGCTGTAGTAAGGACACCAATTCATTAATCCCCCGTTGTAGGTGTCGCGTTACCGTCATCGGACTGACGCCAATGTGTTTAGCCGCTTCTTTACGGGGGAGATCCCGGAAAAAGACGAACTCAATCGCCGCCTGGGTTTTAGTTTCCAGTTGCGCGATCGCACCTTGTAACTGTTGTCGGTCTTCTTCCCAGTGCTGCAAGGTTTGGTCATAACTATCCGGTAGCATATCACCCAACGTGACCGGATGATCGACATGATGACCCACCGTCAAATCTAAACTCAAGGGTAAACGATTTTTCGAGGCTAATTTACTCTCCTGCCATTCTTGCATCGAAATATTCAGCGCTTGAGCAATTTCCGCCTCTTTTGGCGGACGTCCTAATGTAGCGGTTAACCGCTTACTGACGCGCTGTCCCTCTTGCTGAAGTTCTTGCCAACGGCGAGGAATCTTGACGATATGTCCTTTATCTCTAAGAAAATGTAGCATCTCGCCGCGAATAAATGGCACAGCAAAGGAACTAAACGCATACCCTTGATCCGGCTTGAACCGTTCAATCGCCCGAATCAAACCCAGATAGCCAAGTTGTACCAAATCGTCATAAGGTTCGCTACATTGCTGGCTGACGCGATAAGCAATTTTCTTCACCAATCCACTATTTAACCGGACAAGCTGATTACGTAATTCTATCGAAGGATTTTGGGAGTACGCCATCAATAATTCCATTCCGCGAACATTAATTGATTGAGTTGTCATGATGAATAAACCAACACCTGTGCTACGGTGTCCTCTAACAGGGCTTGAATATTTAGTCAGTAATCTTGACCCTATTGTCGAAACAGATGAACAATTCAACCATCGTTGTTTTACGGAAATTTAAAGGAGGGGTGGTGGGCGTCTCCGCAAAAATACGTAAACGGCTGGCGCTGAGGGTGGGGACTCCCGCGAACACGTTGACCCTTCGACTTCGCTCAGGGTCAACACCGAGCGAAGCCGAGGTGCTGATTGTTATTCCCATATAACATCTGATGGAACGTGACAACCACGGTGTATTCATCTCTATCACAAGAAACCTTAAAACTACGCTTGGGATACAGTGACTTGAGATGATTTGCCCACATTCCAGAGATTTGCGTCAGCAAGGAATGATGGAAATTCCAGCTTTTCCCGCCAAACCTCCAGAATTATTAGATATAAAGCCAACGGATGTAGACAAAGTTATTAGTCAAACTGAAAAGGAGAAAAAAAAAGCGCGATCGCGAGAACGAGAGCTTCTGGCTTTAAAAGCTATTGAGCGCCGACAGCGATTTTTTCAACCCGCATTAGCCCTAATTTATAAAGCCAAAGATAGGGATGAGGTGCAGGTTGCTTTTGCTATTGATGGTAGGCTATCCTCTGAACATGAACAAGCTTTTGCTCGTGCTAATGGTGTGAAGAAACTCCGTATCCTGGGAAATCTTAAGGACAGCGAATTCAAGACATTAGCAGAGGATATTTTAGGACGTGAATTTGTGGCTCAAGTTCCACTCCCAGACGTAGAGGATATAAAAGATAAGGTAGCTTCGGTTCGCGCTACTATTGAAACCACTCGCCAGAGTCTTGAACGAACCCAGACGGATCACGAAAAGAGAGAACTTGAGCAACAACTTCAAGCCGCTAACCAGGAAATAGAAAAACTTCAGGCTCAACTCAATACTGTTCCAATTCGTTGGTTAGAGGTGTACGAACATCGCCCTTTGCTCGAACAGGCGCTCCGAGATAGTCAAGAACGTCTTTTAATTATTTCACCGTGGATTCGAGCCAACGCAACAAATAAGTGGTTAATTGAAACGTTAGAGAAACTGCTAAAGCGGGGAGTCAAGGTTTTGATTGGATATGGCTTAGGGGAAGATGACGATCAGAAAACCCGCGACAAAAAAGCAGAAAAAGCGATAAAAAACTTAGAGCAGCAGTACGATAACTTTTGTCTAAAGCGTTTGGGCGATACCCACGCCAAAATCATTATCTCTGACTCCAAGTTTGCTATTGTCACCAGTTTTAACTGGCTGTCATTTAAGGGAGATCCCAACCGCACATTCCGGGATGAACGGGGAACATTGGTGTCTAATTTGCCGAAAATTCAGGAATTATTCGACAAAGAGATGGAGCGATTTGAACTTTGAATTCGTTCGTAGTGCGTAGTCAGGGAACCTTAGCCCTAGATTTGGTTAGATAACTTGGTGGGTTACGGCGGATCGATTATTCAATGGTTCGTTTCCTCAATTGAGTACCGCCTAACCCACCCTACTGGCGTGACCCACCTTATTTGATGAATTAGAATTACGCCCGGAAACCGTAGGGGCGCAAAGCTTTGCGCCCGATTCAATAGTAAAATCTATTCCACAATTTTAGCTGTGTCAGTCCACTACGGGTTAAAAGGTTTATCTATTTAGGTGTGCCAAGTCACTACAAATGTAAACTTTTATAACGCTTTATCCCCTCACCCAAGCCTAGTGGTAGGATGAACAACTAAAGCTAGGGGTGCCTGAGCAACCAGGCTGAGATTACACCCTGAGAACCTGAGACTGGTTAAGACCAGCGGAGGGAAGCGGTTTATTAAAAGGAATCTAATATGAGATCAGAATGGGTCGCCAAGCGGCAAGGACAGGGTAATGTTACACAAATGCACTACGCCCGCCAAGGTCTGATTACCGAGGAAATGGAATATGTCGCAAGGCGGGAAAACCTTTCCCCAGAGTTGATTCGGGATGAAGTGGCGCGGGGGCGCTTGATTATTCCTGCCAATATTAACCATACCAACTTAGAACCGATGGCGATCGGCATCGCCTCTAAGTGTAAAGTTAATGCCAATATCGGTGCATCTCCTAATTCGTCCAATATTGACGAAGAAGTCGCCAAGTTGAACCTGGCGGTTAAATATGGCGCGGATACGGTGATGGATTTATCCACGGGGGGTGGAAACCTGGATGAAATCCGCACCGCGATTATCAACGCTTCGCCTGTACCGATTGGTACGGTACCCGTGTACCAAGCCCTGGAAAGCGTTTATGGTATGATCGAAAACCTGACGGCGGATGATTTTCTCCACATTATTGAGAAACATGCCCAGCAGGGGGTTGATTACCAAACCATTCACGCGGGACTTCTGATTGAACATCTACCCTTGGTGAGAAATCGCCTCACCGGGATTGTCTCTCGCGGTGGCGGTATCCTGGCGAAGTGGATGCTGCACCATCATAAGCAGAATCCTCTCTATACCCACTTCGACGATATTATCGAGATTTTCAAGAAGTACGATGTCTCGTTCAGTTTAGGTGATTCCCTGCGTCCAGGTTGTACTCATGACGCCTCTGACGAAGCGCAATTAGCCGAACTGAAAACCCTCGGACAACTAACTCGCCGCGCTTGGGAACATGATGTACAAGTGATGGTGGAAGGTCCCGGTCATGTGCCGATGGATCAAATTGAGTTTAATGTCAAGAAGCAGATGGAAGAGTGTTCCGAAGCACCCTTCTATGTGCTAGGACCCTTGGTCACTGATATTGCCCCCGGTTATGACCATATCACGTCCGCGATCGGGGCAGCCATGGCGGGGTGGTATGGAACCGCAATGCTGTGCTACGTGACGCCGAAAGAACACTTAGGACTACCGGATGCTGAAGA
>CAZNNK010000358.1:0-6966 GCA_964574085.1 uncultured Coleofasciculus sp. | reverse complement strand
TATTTTGTCTTAACCCATTGGTGGATTAAGGTATTTGCCACTAATGACGGATTGGTATCGTTATGGGGGGCGCGATCGCTGTCAGTATTTTGGGGAGTTGCTTCTATTCCTAGCCTATTCGGTTTGGGGTATTTGGCGTTTGGTTCTCGGTTAGTTGGCCAAATCGCCGCCGCGATGATGGCGGTTTCACCTTATGGGATTTTCCTCGCCCAAGATGCACGTCACTATACCCTGGCGATTTTACTGGTGATTGCATCTCTATCCTATTTAGTCATGGCGGTTCAAGCCATCCACCGTCATCAGCCCTTATCAGTAAGGATGGGATTAGGGTGGGTGGGTGTCAATAGTTTAGGAATCGCCACTCATTATTTTTTCAGCTTAACCCTCTGTGCGGAAGGGATTGTGCTGTTGATTCAAGCTTGGCAACAGGGGAGAAAAGATCCTCAGAGTTTGACGCGATCGCATTGGCGATGTATCTATGCGGTTGCTGTAGGAACGCTGATCGGGTGTTTAGTCTGGCTACCTGCTTTATACAATATCTACGGTAGCGAACCCACAGCTTGGATCGCCGATGGGGATTTAACCCGTGAATGGCTAGCACCCATCGGGCGGTTATTGATTTGGGGGCTGAGTATGATGCTGTTGCTTCCCACCGCCACAACGATGCTGCCGATTGGGATTGTGGTAATTTCCGGTATCGTGACGGTATTATTTATCCTGAGCATGATACCGAGCCTCGCGAATGGCTGGAAACTGCAACAGAAGTTTCCCAATCGCCGTTTAACCTTGCAGGTTGTCAGGGGATATGTAGGGAGTGCGATCGCATTAGTCTTGGGTATCACATACGGTTTAGGTATGGACTTAACCCTAGGGGCGCGGTTTCAGTTCGTTTACTTTCCAGCTGTGATCCTGTTAGTCGCGGGGATGTTGGCTGGAGTTTGGCAACAGGGGACATTTGATCCCGCTTCTGGTATCAAGCATGGCAAAGCAATGGTGGCAATGATCTGGCTAATGGGATTCATTGGGGGACTCACCGCCATTGGAAATTTAGGGTACTTACAAAATCACCGTCCCGACTTGCTTGCACCTGTGATCCAAAAGGCGTCTCAATCTCCCATATTCATCGCCACCACTCACAAGCATCATGGACAAACCGGACGACTGATGGGGTTAGCCTGGGACTTTAAACGATTATCGGAGAGGAAAGATGCCCAAACAGATAGGATAGTATCTGCCCAATTTTTCCTAGCGGATCGCGATCCCCAAACCCGAACCTATACAGACGCGATCGCCGTCTTTCAAAACACATTAACGGCACTACCACGCCCCTTCGATTTATGGTTAGTGGATTTTCGGACTACGGTTGCTTTAGAGGCGCAGCATTGTTTTCGCGATCGGTCTTATGGGTCATGGGCAGGAGAGTATAACTATAAACTTTATCGTTGTCGAGTAGGAAAAGAATGAGTTGTTCACATAATGTGCAGCAGACCCTAGCCATTAAATTTCATTTAAACTGTTAACGGGTTGATCATGCGATCGCGCAATGTTTAAGAAAGATGAAAAGGCTTAAGTCAGTGCCATTCAACCTAAGAGCTTGTCCATCGTTGATAAAATTGCTCAATCTCAGATTCTGAGTAGAAGTGCCTAACCCATTCGGTTTGATAGATTTTATCAAGATAGTCAACGGGCAAATTAATATTCCTCAGAAAGCTTTTGTAGAGACTCTTATATCGCTTCTGTAGACCTACATTAGCCTGAACAAGATTAAAATTTTGGAGTCCCAAAAACTCTTGAAAGGCAATCTGGTATGAATCATTTAGAGATTCCAACTTTAACACAAGAATTCTGGCTAGCCTCGTGTTGTAAACATAGTAACTCCTCTTGGGCAAGCTAGGTGCAGCAAATATATCAAACTTTAAACTCTCTTTCAACTCATGATTAAACCACTCAAATGGGTGTTTACGTCTTGAATTGTAAACCTGTTCTTGGTAGAATCTTTCAATCACTTCTTGCAAAACTTTTGTATCGCCTTCTACTTTTATTTTTTTTCGATAATCAAGCCCTAATAGGAATTCTATTTCTAGGTTCTGAAAAAAACTCGATAATATTTTCGCAACCGGATCTCTGACCAGAGTGATCACACTCCAAGGATTAATTATATTCTTTCGATCCAGTTGACTTCGTAAGTATTCTGAGTGAATGGTTTCAGGATACATGAAGCGTAGTTTTGGGAAATTGGTTTTGTCCCTTTCTATAGCTCTACTGATCTGCTCATGTCTTAGGGTATGAACATGATAAATGGGAATGCCAAGATTTAATGCCTCAAGGCTTTTCCAAATTGTCGTTGAGCCAACCTTACTCATTTGATAAATGACAATTTTATCTTGGCTACGCAGACTTCCTAGCCGTAAACGCAGACGATGATATGGATGTGTAATGTGATAGTTTTGCCTGAGTAAAGACTGGATTAAAGGCTTAAGTCCCATCGGGTTTTAGCTCGCTTGCTTTTATTTTTGGGGATGTCTACTGAAAGTTACAACAGCTAGCTGGGTTCTATGAAGATGCCTAATACTTCTACCGTAGCTGCGGTAGAATATTCCCTATAATACAAGCATGGCGCAAACTAAGATACATGTCAACCTTTCATCATCTTCCCATTGTCGTGTAACGGAAAAATCGTTTCCAAGCATTCAGATTATGCCAAATCAAAGAGTAAAACTTCAGTATCGGTTGTCGCGGCTATTAACACATCCGTTTCCTCACTCAAACCAGCACCATCACCCGACTCTAAACCTAACCCGTTCACCGTAATCCTACCCCGCGCTACCTGTAGCCAACCATAGCGTTGAGGTGCGAGAGAATAAGTGATGCGATCGCACGTTGTCAAGACGGCTGCATAGATGTTTACATCCTGATGAATGGTCAGAGAGTTTTCTCTCCCATCACCTGAAGCAATTAAATGGAACTGTCCGGGATTCTTGGCGATGCCAAAGTTATGCTGTTCGTAGCTAGGATTATGTCCATTTTGATCAGGCAAAATCCAAATCTGTAAGAAGTGAACGGGTTCCGTTTGTGAATGATTAAATTCACTATGGCGAATACCTGTACCCGCACTCATCCGTTGTACATCACCGGGATAAATCACGGAACCATTCCCCATACTATCTTTATGTTCTAGCGCTCCATCTAAAACATAGGTAATGATTTCCATGTCCCGATGTCCGTGAGTACCAAATCCTGCACCCGGACTAACCCGATCCTGATTAATCACGCGCAGGCTACGAAATCCCATCGCATTTGCATCGTAATAGTTGGCAAATGAAAAGGTATGATAGGTGTCTAACCAACCGTAATTAGCATGTCCTCGTTCTTTGGCTTTGCGAATGTTAATCATTTGTCATTTGTCCTTGTACCTAGACATCAATTCTGTCCGCTGTACTAAAAAGGTTAACAAGCGTCAAATTTTTACTATTCCCTGTTCCCTGTTCCCTTATCCTCATATTCAACTATAAAACCCATACCGCTATTATGGGAAGTATGCACTTGAAAGTAAGATAGTTACCAAAACGATACTATGGCAACTAAACGCGCCGAGAGTGAACGCGCCAATTGTCCTGTAGAACGTACATTAGAGGTTATTGGCGGTCGCTGGAAAGTCTTGATTCTGCGGGAATTATTTGCAGAGGTGAAGCGTTTTGGTCAGTTACATCGGGCTTTACATGGTATTACCCAGAAAATGCTGACGCAACAGTTACGAGAACTGGAAGCGGATGGTATTGTTCATCGGCAGGTTTATCTGCAAGTTCCACCAAAAGTTGAGTATTCTTTAACACCATTAGGTGAGAGTCTTAAACCGATTCTTGAGGCGATGCATGAATGGGGGATCAAACATCTGGATGGGGATGATCAAAAATAGAGTATTATCTAGTCAGGTTTAGCGTTTAGCCTTGGGTTTCAACCCAAGGCAGTTTAACGCCAGCAGTGCTGATATAGCACTACCGAGATACGTTAGGACATTCCCCTGTTGCCTGTTGCCTGTTGCCTGTTGCCTTTTCACCCAATTGTATTGTCCTAACCTTAATGCGTAGTGCTATATTCAATTGATTAAGCAAGCGTTTATAGCGAAGACAGCGTTTACTACAAACGAGGTTTAAGGGATGGCTTCAGCTAACCCCATACTAATTAACCTAAAGGCAATATGTTGCACCTGTTCTACGGGAAATTTGAGATGTTGGGCAATAGAATGAAGCGATTCAGCCCCTTTACTATACTGCCAAATTTGCCATTCTAATGTATCTAGCTGATAGGAAGGATAACCGACAATTGTACTGAGTAAATTCTGATTCGGATCAGGTAATTTAGTCGCCAAATTATCCCAATTTGGTAAAACCCGCAATCCCATTAAGGTTGCTTCTGTCGCCGGAATACTTAACCCGGTCATTTCTTGGGTGGGAATTACAGCCACAGAATCAAATCGAAACGAACCATCTTGCAGTTGAAAAAGCACAGATAATTGCTGCAACAGTTGAATTTGAAACAGTTGTTCTAAATTTAAGCGCGTTAAAACCCCTTGTTGTTTTAAACATACACCTAATGGCTGATTGACAGGACAACACCATTGAACCAGTTTGGTCAACACGCGATCGCTAACCAATTGACATTTGCCAATCAGGACGATTAAACCTTGTCCATCTCGCCGATTCGCCGCCGCGATAATGTCACCCTGTTTAACCCATAAGTAGTACGTTCCAGTGGCTGGCGCAAAAGCCCGAACGGTCAACAGCCCTGTCCTTTTGCCCTTTTCAATTAACTGAAAAATCTCTGGTAATGATACGTCGCTTAAAGTACCGATAATACCCATCATTGTAATGACTAAGACACTTGCCCGATCAACTTGTTTATTGCAGTTTGCCGTTAGTCCTCAAATAATACAACGCAAGATCACAAGTTAAGTTCACAACTTAATCACCGACGGGGTAATGCGGATGGAAAAGTCGGCGGGTTCAGGCAAAGCATTCACCGTTTTTTCACGGTTTTCGCTTAAAATGAACGGTTTAAACCCATTCTGACTTTTAACCGACTCTTAACCTGAATGTCACCAAAACATCAGCCTCCCAAGCGTCAACGGGGAGTTATTCTTTCCGTTCAAGGTTGGCAACGCCTAAAAGCCGCGCAGCGCAAATTAGCCTTTCAAGATAATCGGGGAAAACCCTACACCCTGGAACAATTAAGCGAACGTACCCATTTAAGTCCAAACACCCTGATCAAAGTACGACGGCGGACGATACCTGTCGATCGCAAAACCTTAATGTCCTATTTCAGCGCCTTTGATCTAACACTTAATCCTAACGACTATACCAAAGCAGACACCAACTCATCTCATTATGATCAAGTTCCGCTCAAAAGTCCAGTTCCTCTCAATTCTCCTTTTTATATTGAACGTTTACCCATTGAATCCCTTTGTCACGAAACCCTGATGAAACCGGGACGTTCCATCCAAATTGTTGCGCCTCAGCAAATGGGTAAAACCTCTCTGATGACGCGAATCTTGCAACAGGCTAGGGAGGAAGGCTTTCATACCATCCCCTTAAACCTGCAACTGGCAGAATCTGCGATAGTTCGTGATTTACAGCGATTCCTGCAATGGTTCTGTGCGGTGGTGACACGAGGCTTGGGTTTACCGCATCAAGTACCAACCTATTGGGATGATATCTATGGCGGAAATGCTAATACCACCTATTATTTTGAAACCTATCTATTACCGCAACTTGATAATCCTTTAGTTTTGGCATTAGACGACGTTGATGTACTATTGAACTATCCAGAAATTGCCAGAGAATTTTTTAGTTTGCTGCAAACTTGGAGCGAAAAAGCTAGTTATGGGGATAGATGCAGTCAAATTTGGCAAAAATTGCGCCTCGTGATTGTGAATTCAACTGAAATTTACGCCATGTCTGGGGCTAATTCCATCGAGTTTGCAGCAGAAGTCTTGATTCAGTTGCCAGAATTTACTGGAGAACAAGTCCAAGATTTAGTGATTCGCCATGGATTCAGTTGGCAACCGCAACAGGTGAAGCAATTGTATCAGTTGATAGGGGGTCATCCACATCTACTCCAGCTAACGTTAAATGCGATTAAAACCGAAAAAAGTTCTATTGACCAATTTTTGGCAACCGTTACCGCAGAAGCTGACATTTATCGAGATCATTTGCACCAGTGCTTAGAGTATCTCCACCAGGATTCAGCACTCATAAACGCCTTGATTCAACTTGCCAATTCATCAACGCCTGTAGAATTTGAGCCAATTCTTAGCTGTCGCTTGCAAAATCTAGGACTGGTACAGCTTGATCAGGGCAAGGTTAGGCTGCGTTGCCAATTATATTACCACTATTTTCGCGATCGCCTCAAACCCCTCGGCTTAAAATTCCCCCCCGAAACGCGCCAAGCTAGTGTGGTGGTGATTGAGGGGGTCAACTTAACCGCTAACCTGCTGGCTCATCCGGAACCGACGTTTAATCAACTCTACAAAGACCTACAATTGTTTGTCCAGCTTGTTCAAGAATTTGACGGAAAAATTCTCAAATCTATTGACCAAGGAATGTTAATTGTATTTCCCAGTTGCCTACAGGGGATTAACTTTGCTCAAGAGATTCAATTAACGCTTCAATCCGCCGTTCAACGGGACTCTAATCTGGGACTCTGTTATCGGATTGGTATCCATTGGGAAGATGTTATTTTTTGTTACACGGGCGTGAGGGGACCCGGTGTCAAAATCGCCCACCATCTCACCGCAGAAGCGCCTCCTGGCGGGATTTGTATGTCTCATAGCGTTTATCAGGCGATCGCCAACCATCTGCCCCAGCCGCCGCAACCGATGGGACAGTGGCAATTTGAGGATAGTGAACAACCAATTGCTCTTTATCAACTGATTTTTTAACGTAGGCGCGGAAGTCCTCACCCTCAACG
>CAZNNK010000357.1:0-6972 GCA_964574085.1 uncultured Coleofasciculus sp. | reverse complement strand
GGAACAACAAAACCCGCCCTATCTCACCAATAACGGAACAACAAAACCCGCCCTATCTCACCAATAACGGAACAACAAAACCCGCCCTCCCCACCGATAACGGAACAACAAAACTCGCCCTCCTCACCGATAACGGAACAACAAAACCCGCCCTCCTTACCGATAACGGAACAACAAAACTCGCCCTCCTCACCGATAACGGAACAACAAAACCCGCCCTCCTTACCGATAAATTAACAACTCAAAATCAACAACTTGCACCCGCCCATTCCTCCACCGCCAGACAATCAATTAATCCCAAACCGAACAACAAAAATCAGCAGATTCCCAACCGCGATCGCATATAGCACTACGCACACACGTTAGGACAAAAGAAGAAAAATTCAAATCGCTCAATCCATTAATTAGTCAGTGCTTTTCTTCACTATTGCCCATTGCCTATTGCCCATTGCCTAGTGATAGGGTGAGGCAGGGCGGGTTTTGTAGAAAGGTGATTGGTGACTTCATTAATTTTGTCCCTAAACCCGCCCCTACATGGGAAATTGGAATAACCAACGATAGTATGGGCATTTCAAGGTTTATAATTCTTTACACCACCAATGCTGAACGCTGGTGAATCCCCCGATTTGTCGCTTCTAACCGAGTCGCCAAGGCAATCAGCGTCGCTTCAGCCGCAGGGCGTCCCACAAGCTGAACTCCCACAGGTAAACCCCTTGAATCAAATCCCGTGGGAATTGCGATCGCGGGTAATCCACTGGCATTAAATGGAGGACAAGGCGCAATCCAACGAATAATATTTTGCAACGTTTCCTCTGGACTCAAATCCGCCCATTCCCCCACCCGAATGGTTTGATGCATATAAACCGGAAGCACCAACACCTGAAAATTCTCAAAAAATCCGACAATCTGTCGCGATATAATCTGCATCTGGGCAACGGCTTGCAAATACTCTCCCGCCGAACCCGATTGGGCGGCAATCCACTGGTTCATCGGACTCAACGCCGCCACGGGAATCCCTGTCGCCGTTACCCCGGCTTGCCACACTTTCTGAAAGGGTTCAATTAAACCACTAAAATCGGGACAACCCGGTTCCACCTGATGTCCCATCTCTTCCAAGCGTCGCGCCGTTTCATGTACTGCTTGCTGACAAACCTCTGCCGCATCCCCTAGAGGGGGTATTGCTGTAGAAAAAGCAATTCGCAATTGACCCAGCGGTTGACGAGTGGCTTCCAGAAACGATACCTCTGGTTCCGGTAACCAATAGGGATCACCGGGAATATAACCGGACATCACATCCAGCAACGCCGCCGCATCCGCCACTGTGCGGGCTAAAGAACCATTAGTAGCAATCCCATTTTGGCGATCGCCCACCGGGGCAAAAGAGACTCGACCCCGTGCAGGTTTAATCCCCACCACGCCGCAGCAGGAGGCAGGTCCACGCACTGAACCTCCCCCATCAGAACCTTGGGCGATGGGGCATAATCCAGCCGCGACAGCCGCCGCAGACCCCCCACTTGATCCGCCTGGGGTGTATTCTAAATTCCAGGGATTACGGGCGGGAGGAAATCCTGGGGGTTCAGTATAGGGAAGAGAACCCACTTCTGAGGTAGCGGTTTTGCCTAAAATAATGAATCCAGCTTGTTTAATCCGGGCAACGACGCCATCATCGTAGGGCGCTATTTTATCTTTGAGAATCGGTGTGCCGTAGCTACAAGGCAATCCCTGGACAGCGGTGAGGTCTTTAATGGCAATGGGTACGCCAAAAAAAGGGGGCAGTTCAGCACTATCTCTTATCTGCGTCAACTGTTCAGTCTTGGCTTTGGCATCCGCTAGCGCCATATCAGTGGCGACAGTAAAATAACTACCCAATTGAGGATTAAACTGTTGGATGCGGGCTAAATAAACTTCGACTAATTCTAAGGGAGATACTTGACCTTGGCGAATTAATTGCGCTTGGTCTATGGCGGGTGTGAAGGCTAAATCAGTGTTTGTCATTGGTCATTTGTCCTTTGTCATTTGTCCTTTGTCATCTCCCCCATCTTCCTCATCCTGGGATTTTTGCCGACCTAAGGGCAAAATTTTCCCTCAACAGAGTGTTGAAACTGTTGCCTGTTGCCTGTTCCCTATTGCCTCTCCCTACCACAAGACTCCCTACAGCAGCCCCTATAATAATAGGCAATTGAGCCAATGACGCAGGGGTTTAGGTTGGTTGGGTTCTTGATAGTTATTCGGTAAGAGTTTAATCAGTGCCTCTTGTAACCTCTCCATCGCCTTTTGGACTTCTTTCGGTTTGGGGCGTTGGGATTGGGGAAAATGCAAGGGTTCGCCAAATCGCAGCGTTAATAGCTTGCGTAAATAAAGGTCATGGGTACCAATCAAAGCTACAGGTACAATGGGTACACCCGCCCGCAAAGCGTACATAATCCCACCTCGCGCTAAGGGCAATTGCAATTCACCTTCAACCTCACCCAGTCTCCCCTCTGGAAAAATTAAAACCCCATCCCCACGGGCAAAAATTGCCTGCACCGCCCGTTCTATCTGTCGCATTGTACCCAATCCGGAGTTACTTGGCACATCCTCTTCAATCGCGGCGGCTAAGTCGGCTAAATCCTCGCGCCCTGCTTGGGCGGCTTCTATGACCGCTTTTTCTTCTTTCCAGCGCCGTTCTAGGGGAATGACACCCCCCGCCCAACCCAAGATCCAGCGTTTCCACCAATGATTATAGAGAGTACGAGCATCAGCCGGGGTGTAGTAGTAGGGATGTCCGGGGACTTCGGCGAGAATCAGTAATGGATCAATGTGATTGAGATGGTTGGCGGTGAGTAATGCAGGTTGAGTGGGGATATATTCCGGGTTTTCGATTCGCACCGGGAACAGCAGATGAATGAACGATCGCAGGATGAAACGCCTTACTTTTCCCCTGACTCGCTGATCTGACTCCCCATTCGCGATCGCGTCCAGATTATTTCTAGCATTTTCGACAGCATCACGCACTCTGCGATCGCGGGCTGCACTTAATCCTTCCTTCACCCGTTGAATCATTGCAGGTGTCAGGGGTGGCGATTGGGTTTGTTGGGTTTGCTGATTCTCTACAGAGGAACTCATAGGCAATTAGGGAAACAGGGAACACCGAGGTAGCCAGAAGAGACTTCATCATTCATCTTTGATAACGTCTTTCCTAGATAGGAGATGCAATAGCCCAGTTTTTCGTTTGTCACCATCTTCACTCCGTTGCTTTGGTTACAGAATCCTGAATGGCTTGGATTCGCAACGGTTCAAGTCCCAACAGTAGCATAGACAGTTAAAAAACTGGCATACTATTAAGTAGGTGGGCACAATTAAAGTTAGCGGTGGAGATTAGGGAACAGGAAACAGGGAACAGGGAACAGGGAACAGTAAGGGTTTGAGGCTTGTTTACATAACTTAATCTAGTTAAGTTTATTTCTACCAACCTACTTACATACCCGTTTTTTAGGTTGTTATGGGAGGATTCAGATCCTACACCATCCTCAACTCGCTTACCTAGGTATGGAATGGTACTGAAATTTTGGCTGGTGGGCAATGCCCACCCTACGGTATATCAAGGGTTTCGGCACTCCAAAATAGCTTAATGAGCGTGCCACTAAACCTAGACGACACCAACGGATATTTTTACTTAGCCACTTCTTTTTTGGCAAACCTTTTTAGCGTTTTTCCCAATACGATTTATGAACAAATACAGTCGATTTATTGTTTCTCTTTTCGCCTTAATCATCGGATTTTGGTGTATTAACCTTCCCAACTCATCCAGCCTAGCTACAGCCGCGCCTCTACCCCAATTCGTCACCCCTACACCTGTAACCCTGGCATCAATCGATTCCTCCCTGTTTGACACCTTACTCAAGCGCTCCTATATAAGAGCCGTTCAAGATGCGGAAGTCGCCGATGAATCAGAAATCTCCACAACTCTGCAAGCCATTTCCGCCAACAATCCCAATTTAAAATGGAGAGATTACCAGGGACAAAAACAAGTATTAATGGTGACGTGGACATCCTGGAATGGCTATGATAATCAAATTGGCTTACCGATGGAATTAAGCCGAGAAATTTGGGTCACGGCGGTTCCCGAACTGCAAACCTTTGCCCAAACCTTAAACCTTGACCCAGAAAGCCTCACCTTACGCCTAGAACAATACCTGGGTTTACCGCCTCACAATGGCAAAACCAAATTTGTGGAAATGTGGGTGAATGCGTCGGATTTATTTCGTCCTTGTCCCGACGCCGAAATTAACGATACTCGCTGTGATGTGAACTTCCCGGAGACTGTTGATCCGCCACATCAGGATTGGATCAATACTTTGCAGTTAGCCTCTTATGGTGACAAGGGTTATCCGTGGACACGATTAGGCTATAGCTATGATTGGGGACGTCTGGATGGTGAAATTGGTGCGAGTGAATTTATCGTCAGAAAAGGGGCAAATGTTACGATTGAATCCGTCAAGAACACGGTAGACTATTGCAAAGCCTAAATGCATCTGAAAGTAACCGTTAAGTTCTGACAAATTATTTGGGGAGCTTCTCAGTTGCCCAAAGAAGCTCCCTAACTGTTACTATTATTGATTTCCCTGGGAATCATTGTCAGTCGGAGGTTGAACATCAACATCAGGTGCAGTAATCGTCTTTTCTTCTTGAGTAACTTCTACCTCAGGAACAGTAATCTCTTTTTGCTCAGTTCCTACATCAACCTCTGGTCCCTCAACTTCATATTCGGGCATCTTTCCAGGATCTACGTTAACATCGACATCCGGTTCTTCCCCGGCTTGCTCTTTTTCCACGCGACAACCTGTTGACACAACAAGCAGCAAAGCGAGAGGAAGTAATAGAAGGGGTCGTTTTAGAAAAAACATAGTTTTTGTATAGAATTCGTTATCTCGTTGCTAGGGGATTTACCTAATGTAATAACTCTTAGAACGGAGACTCTCTCATTCTAGGAAATAAGGTCAATTTCAGCTTATACCTTTAGGATGAAATTTTTTCGAGTAGCGTAGCATGTTTTAATTGTTACATCAGCCTCGTAGGGGCGCAAGGCTTGCATCCGTGTCAATTTAAGGTGAGAACTCCCTGTAAGACGAAAGAATTTCGTCGCCTTAATCTTAACCCCCCTTAATCCCCCGTGCAACAAAAGCGAAGCATCCTTAGTCTTAGACAAACCGATGCATAAACTCGTAGGTCAAATCTACTCGTCCTTTACGTAACATCGCCGGGTCGAATCGTTCTGTGGTATTACAGGTCATTAATACCACTAACTTTTGCTGCGCTTTAATCCCGGTATCATCAATCACACTCTGATACAAGGTTCCATCCAGCAAACTGAGAATATGCTCCGTTTTATTATTCCATTGCGCTACTTCACTGGCTCGATTTTTGGCTAAGTTATCCGCTTCGTTAATAATTAGGGCAACTCGTTCTAAATAACTCGGCGGTACAAAATTTTCCACGGCATCATGATCCAGAATAAAAAGTGTATACCCCAACGGTACAAGAACTTCTTTTGCCAGCGCTTGTGTCCATACCGTTTTCCCGGTTCCCGGTTCGCCATGTACCAAAATCGCTAGCTGGTTTTGATCCAAAATAGCCTGCTGAACAGTATCCGTAAACCGTTGAATATCGCTGGGAAAATCTCTAATCTGAAACTGGCTATGAACCTGTCCCACCCGACTTTGATAACCACTCAACATCACGGCTACATTATAGGTCGCTTTATTCACCAAAGGTCGAATCTCATCCGCCATTAAACTGTAGCAGCGCCGTCCTTGACCCTGGTTGTTAATTTGCAACCAAATTTCTGGATTTGACCAGTAGCCATAGACTGTGCCAAACACGTCTAAGCGTTGCCAGTTGACAAACTTTTCCAGGGGATAATAAAAGCGGCGATCCATGTAATCTTGAGTAATCAAATCAGGACTTCCGAGAAGATCCAAAACTTTAAATAAGGTGACTTCTTGCAGTCGATTCAGAACATACTCAATCGGAATACTCTCGCGAGTAACGGTTTGGGTAACGGGCGTATTCACGAATAGCGTCTCCTGCTGACAATGATTAGGAGTTGGCGGATCAGGGGTAATGTACTCCCAGAACTCATCCCACTCATAACGCATATTTTCGGAAAATAAGCTCAAAACATTAGCGAAAATATTATAGTGATTTCGTCCTAATGCATCAGCCACATCACTGGTAAAATCTAGAGTCTTTTGCAATAACTCTGATGTATCATTTTGCAGCAAATGTAAAACAAATTCTAAGTCAAACTGCCGCGATAAAGGACGCCAGCCTAAACCCAATAAGCCTTTCGCTTGCCGATTGTTCTGAGGAGAATTGTCTGGAGACCAAATCTGTTCTGAATTCATCACTATTTTTCCTGCTGAGTTGGAGACTCCTGGCGGATTAGAGTTGCTGTAGATATTTCGGGGGAACAAAATCCACTAACCACACCCCATTTTCGGAACAGTAGAATGTATGACCCTTCTCGGACATGGCTTTAGCATCGACAGCCAAAACCACCGGACGACCATGACGCTGTCCTACTTTTTTGGCGGTTGCTATATCCGGGGATAAGTGGACGTGATGCCGTGACATTTTGCATAAGCCTTGACGCCGGATCGCTTCCACAGTTCGGTGACCTGTACCGTGGTAGAGTATTTCTGGTGGAATGGTTGGTTCTAACTGCAAATCAACCGTGATACTATGCCCTTGATTGGCGCGAATCCGTGTTTCTGTCGCATCAAAGGAAAAGCGTTGTTTATCATTTTTGGCAACGACTTCTTGAAGTTCATTGAGAGTCAGGGGGAAGGAATACTGTTTGCAAGCAGATAAAAGTTGCTCAACGTTGACCCAACCCCCTGGTTCTAAGGTGAGTCCAATGCGTTCGGGTTGATGCCGCAGAGGTTTGCTGAGATATTTACTAATTTTATCCAGGCGAGAAGTGTTCTTGGT
>CAZNNK010000356.1:0-6983 GCA_964574085.1 uncultured Coleofasciculus sp. | reverse complement strand
GTAGAGTTTTGAGTTAACTTTCTCATTTTCTCTGTTTCTTTCATTCCCAATACCCAATCTTTTCGCGTGGTTTCATCAGTGTCGCTTCAAAGGGAATAACTCCGACCTTTTCACTCTGAAGCGAACGAGCGGCTTGTCGGGATAAATCTAGGGTTCTTCCGGGAATATAAGGACCGCGATCATTAATGCGAACAATCACACTCTGACCATTATCTGTATTTTTCACTTTCAGATAGGTATCAAAGGGTAACGTGGGATGAGCCGCCGTCAGATCATGCTGATCGTAAAGTTCCCCAGTCGCCGTGTATCGACCATGAAAATAGGGTCCGTACCAGGATGCTACACCTTCAATCGTAGTCGGGGTTTCAACTAAGTTATACATCTGCTTTTGGGCGTCCGCCACACTTATGGGTGATTGTCCTAAGGCTAGGCGCAAATTATTTGCCCATTCAATTGCCAGAAGTTCTCGATGCTGCTCTAAGTCTTTGGCTAAAGTATCATCCACTTTAAATAATAGGCGATCGCCTGCTTTAACCACAGGTATTCCATCGGACAGTATGGTTCGTACCGATGCATTCACCTCAGATACACCAGATGAGTCACAAAACAACAGCGTGAGATTTTTCGCCATCTGTTCAGCCTGCTTTTGAGTCGGCAATTGGGCGATCGCTCGTCCTTTCACCACAACCTGGAATTGCTGCTTTTCCGGTACATCTGCTGATTTTTTCTTCCTTTGGGTATATTGCAAAAAGCCTCGTTTTACTCCTCTTGCTTGACTCTTTTTTCTACTGCGAGTCCCGGTTTGAGCGAGTGGACGGATCAGGACAACCTCTTCAGTCAAGGTTTTATTGTCTGATTCGGCGGATTGACCCCACGAAAACAAATTCTCGATCAGTTTCCAGATTTTCTGGGGTAAACTTATGTCGGAGAGATGTCCTGAAGTTGATGAAGCATGATAGGTGGATTGGGATTTACCCCGATCATGGGGAGAATCTGACTTGGCGGGACAGGTAACCGATTCAGCCGTGTCCCGAAATGGATGAGTTCCGACAGTAGCAGTTTGGGCGAAGGGAAAGGATAAACTGCCTAAATCCGCAGTGAATCCTGACTTAGCAAATGTCGTTACTGGAGACGGGTTAGACCAGACGTCTGAATAAACTGGAGCGGAAAAAAAACGAGAAGTTGGTTGTTCGAGTGGGCTGTTAACAACGGATAAAACTTTAGCAGGCAAAGCATTGGCAATATAATCGGGTACTCTTAATAGACCTTGGCTGGATGCCAGCAAACAGCCCACCCAAGATGTTGTCCAAACTAATCCGAAAAAAGTCATGATATTGAATAATCCTACCGTAGAATGCACTGCCGAGACTCATACCGCCATTCAGTATACAGACATCTGTAGTTTTCTGCTCATTATTTAAATCGTCGGACACAATGAAAGACACGGGAACAGGCAACAGGCAACAGTAATATTTATTGCAAGTACGTCGAAATATCGGCATCCTGATGATTGATTACCTTGCTGTTTTAGCATACACAAAATTCGTGGCGCTGGCTTATTAATAGGAAATTCTAATTAATGGATTTTTAATTTATTAATTAATACAACCTAATTCGTCATTTGTCCTTGGTTCGCTCCCCAGCTTCCCCAGCTTCCCCAGCTCCCCCAGCATCTGCGCCCCTGTGCACCCCAGCCCCTCTGCTTCCCCTGCGGCTTATGCAATGCTAGGATGACATTTGCCACGTCTGGTGAGGTATTGATGGCAGAAACACTTTTCTTTAATGCGTTGCGTGCGGCTATTGATGAAGAAATGGCTCGTGATGACGCGGTATTCGTGCTTGGTGAAGATGTGGGTCACTACGGTGGCTCCTACAAAGTGACCAAGGATCTGTATAAAAAATACGGTGAACTGCGAGTTCTAGATACTCCCATTGCCGAAAATAGTTTCACTGGTTTAGCCGTGGGCGCAGCGATGACAGGGTTGCGACCGATTATTGAAGGCATGAATATGGGCTTTCTCCTCCTGGCATTTAACCAAATTGCCAATAATGCTGGAATGCTGCGTTACACGTCTGGCGGTAATTTCAAAATTCCCATGGTGATTCGTGGTCCCGGTGGGGTGGGGCGTCAACTGGGTGCGGAACATTCTCAACGCTTGGAAGCCTATTTTCAAGCGGTTCCGGGTTTAAAGATTGTCGCCTGTTCAACTCCTTACAATGGCAAGGGATTACTCAAAGCGGCAATTCGAGATGATAATCCGGTTTTGTTCTTTGAGCATGTTCTGCTCTATAACTTAAAGGAAGATTTGCCTGATAAAGAGTATATCCTGCCGTTGGATAAAGCTGAGGTTGTTCGAGAGGGGGAAGATGTCACAATTCTCACCTACTCGCGGATGCGTCACCATGTTACCCAAGCGGTGAAGTCCCTGGAGAAAGAAGGGTTTGATCCAGAGGTAATTGACTTAATTTCTCTGAAGCCCTTGGATTTTGAAACCATTGGCGCATCGATTCGCAAAACCCATCGGGTGATTCTGGTGGAAGAATGCATGAAAACTGGCGGTATTGGCGCAGAAGTAACCGCATCAATCAATGATCGGTTCTTCGATGAACTAGATGCTCCTGTCTTGCGGCTATCATCCCAAGATATCCCCACCCCCTACAATGGCACTCTAGAAAGCTTGACCATTGTCCAACCCCAACAGATTGCAGAGGGAGTAAAAAAGATGATGGCACTTCAGATTTAACCCGCTTGTAGTTGCGCTTGTAGTTGCGCTTGTAGTTGCGCTTTAGCGCCGGTTCATCGTGGCGCTGTCTTCACCCAATCGTCATTACCATTCCAGGTAATAGCGAAACCCAATCGTCACTGAAAACAGCTTCAGAGAACCCTAATAGCCACACAGTTCCCCCATCCCTTGCCGTATTGTCGAGGGTGGGGACTCCCGCGAGTCGGTGGAATAGTGCAAGATATGAAAGAAACAGAGTTAAGATAGCATTTGTTGCGGCGGGTCACAGTTATGCAAAGACAGCGTTCGTTAGTAGCCCTAATTTTAGTCCTAATCATTCTGGCAATTGTGGTGCTGGTGAAGATTCCTCTCCAGCAGGGACTCGATTTGCGGGGTGGCGCCCAACTGACGATTCAGGTGAAAACCACAGAGGAGATTCCCGAAATTGCGCCGGATCAGTTGGAGGCTGTTAAAACTGTGGTTGACCGTCGCGTCAATGCTCTCGGTGTTTCTGAATCTCAAGTGCAAACCATTGGCTCAGACCAAATATTAGTACAACTCCCCGGTGTAAATGATCCGCAACAGGCGGAACGGGTGCTAGGGGGAACCGCCCAACTGGATTTCCGTAAGCAATTACCAGGAACAGAAGCCCAGCTTCAGATTGAGCAACAGTTGCGTCAGGAATTGCTATTTGAACAAGCCGCCCTATTAGAAAGTGAAGAAGATGCTGATCCAGAAGCGATCGCAGAAAACCAAGCCGCTTTGGAACGCTCAGACGCCGCGATCGCAGAGTTGTTTGAGAAGACAAATGTAACCGGGAAAAACCTTAAAGATGCCTTCGCGCAACCGAATCAAGGGGGTAATGGTTGGCAAGTTGCGATCCGTTTTGATGCTGAAGGGGGACAGGGATTTGCGGAACTGACGAAAGATTTGGCAGGTACGGGACGCAGTATTGGGATTTTCCTGGATGACTCCTTGATCAGCGCCCCCACCGTGGGTCCCGAATACGCGGAAACAGGGATTAGTGGTGGTAGTGCGGTGATTACCGGGAATTTTGATGTACAACGGGCGAGTGACTTAGCCGCTCAACTCAAAGGGGGTTCGTTACCGTTACCCGTAGAAATCGTGGAAAATCGCACCGTCGGTGCTACCTTGGGACGAGATAGTATTCAAGACAGCATTTATGCCGCGATTGGCGGTTTAATTTTAGTCTTGGTGTTCATGGGCATCTATTATCGTCTCCCCGGTTTAATTGCGGATGTGGCGCTGAGTATCTACGCCCTACTCACCCTAGCCGCTTTTGCCCTAATTGGTGTCACATTAACCCTTCCCGGAATTGCTGGGTTTATTCTCAGTATTGGCATGGCGGTGGATGCGAATGTGCTAATTTTTGAACGGACGCGAGAAGAGTTACGCGAGGGGAAAACTCTGTATCGCTCTGTGGAATCAGGCTTTTATCGAGCATTCTCCAGCATTTTGGACTCGAACCTCACCACGTTAATTGCTTGTGCGGCTCTATTTTGGCTAGGGTCAGGTTTAGTTAAGGGCTTTGCCGTTACCCTAGGGATTGGAGTGGTGATCAGTTTGTTTACGGCTGTTACCTGTACTCGCACATTCATGCTGTTGTTGGTTTTAGGATTTCCTGGGGTGCGCCAGAAGCCGCAACTGTTTTGCCCGAATCTGTCGCCGTCTCAGTGATGGGGTGATGGGGTGATGGGGTGATGGGGTGATGGGGTGATGGGGTGATGGGGAACAGGGGGAGACATACAGCAGATTTGGTGGTTGATGAGGTACAGTCTTCTAAGCAAGATCCCCGATTTCTTGGAGAAGTCGGGGATCTGTCTGTGTACCTCACTTACTTGAAAAGCGCTGTAAGTCCCACGCCATGGATGCCTTCAACAGGGATCTTCTTGAGAAGATCCCATATCTGGGTTCACTATCCCCTTTTTGGTGAGGACAAGGCAGAATACAGACGACTTCCAGGAAAAAGTTCCCCAGGAATCAAAGGGGTGACTACAGCGAATTGGCTACTAACGATGATCCCGTATCTGCAACGTCCGCAATCGATTTAATGCGGCGGCTAACTCAAATCGCCGGAATAATACTAAGTCTCCTTCTGGCAAATTCCCCAGCAAATCTAATCCCTGAGACTCAATATCTGCCATCATCCGATTTAGCACTTCGGCAACTGTATGTCGCCCATTAATATAGTGCCGTTTGCCATAAACAATTGCTTCAGCAATTGCCCGTAATTGACCTTTCTCCACAATCTGTTCAACGGCAGCTAAATCGATTTCCTCTTTGCCAAACACCACTTCATCCACATCGCGCACCTTCAGTTTAACGTCTCGTGAACCGCGACTGGGGTCAATGCTTTGGGGTAAGGGAATACGCGGCGCAATCTCGCCAAACTCCTTTCCTCCTTCGGGAATCCGTTCCGTCTGATACTGCTTGGCGATCGCACGGGCTTTTTCGGTAACATCGTAGGGTTGGAAGTTATCCATGGCGATGACGGTATCGGCGACATCAAAGTAATCACCACTACCCCCCATGACTACAATTGTCGATACTCCATAATCGGTGTAGAGTTGGCGTATCTTATCGATAAACGGCGTAATCGGTTCTTTGTCTTTGGCAATTAATTGCTGCATCCGATGATCGCGAATCATAAAGTTTGTTGCCGCCGTATCCTCATCCACGAGTAATAATTGGGTATCGGCTTCTAACGCCTCAATAATATTCGCCGCCTGGGAGGTACTCCCACTGGCGTTGGTAGTGGAAAATTGACGAGTAGACCGACCTTGGGGTAATTGGTTAATAAACGGCGAAATATCGACACTGGCAATACTACGCCCATCTTCTGCCCGAATCTTCACGGCTGAGGCGTGAGTTACCACCAATTCCCGTCCATCTTCCGGAATGTGATTATAGACCCCCACCTCGAGCGATCGCAAGACGGTAGACTTGCCATGATAGCCACCGCCGACAATTAAGGTAATTCCTGCTGGAATTCCCATCCCTGTTACCTCACCCCGATTGGGACAATTAAAGGTTTCCCGCAAGGTTTCTGGGGATTGGAAGGGTAACGCATTGTCCTCTAACGGGCGATCATCCACGCCACTGCGTCGGGGTAGAATGGCATCATCAGCAATAAAGGCAACTAAATCCCGTTCGGCTAACTGTTGACGCAACCAGTCTGCATCTTCGATGGTTTCAACGTGCTGTTTAATCTCTACCGCATCTAGAGAGTCGTACTTCAGCGCTTGATCAACAATCTCTGGAATATCCTCACACAACATTTCCGCCGCCTGACGCCCAGAAATACGTCGTCCCCGTGCAGGTAATCCGACGACAAAGCGCACTTCGACGAGTTCATCATTGACAAAAGCCGCCGTGCGTTCGATTACTGATTGTCCCACGGACATAATCGCAATCCGCCCACTATTCCCGGTTCCTCGATGGGAACTAAACTCTCGCGCCACTAAATCAAACTGGCGTGTCAGGTAATCCCGTAAAGCGATTTCTCGACTACGACTTTGGTAAAGGGTTTTGGGAAAATCCGCCACCGCTTGGGACAGTTGCACCCGAACATGACTGGGACTGGCAAAGGGATCACCTTGGACGCGATCGACAATTAAGGTGAAATCCGAAAAGTGATAGCGTCCCTTGATATCCTTATAGGCTTTGTAGCTCTTGTTGTCAAGTTGGAGTAGGAGTTGGCGTAGTTTCTCGCGATTACTCATAACGTGGTAATAAAGTGGCTAATGGCTGGTTTCACACTACTACTAAATCCAGGTTAACGAACCCCTTTTAGGAGAAGGCAGAAGGCAGATGACTCCAAGGAAAAAGTACCCACGGGATAAAGGAGTTTCAGTAGTCATGGTGTGGGTTTTGGAGTATAGGGAACAATTCTGTATTTATTCGGAAATCAAAACTTACAATATTATTTTTACATTAGTGCTTAACTTTATAGTATTCTATCCTTAACAAATGAATTTTAAATTGATACAAATAAATTCAAATATACACTTGAGGTAAAAATCGTTGCTCGGAGTTGGTTGAATCAATTCAGAGTTTTTCCCTTTGGATAGCCTTGTCCCGTAATGGCACAGTGTAGCATCATCTCAATAGACCAGCACAGCCAGGTGATCGCCTAACCCAATCAGGTAAATCACAGCCGCATTTTGATCCAGATTATCAGTGGATGGGCAAGACTCACTAGTACAAGAAGGCAGAAGTCCGAAGGCAGATGGCAGAAGG
>CAZNNK010000355.1:0-6985 GCA_964574085.1 uncultured Coleofasciculus sp. | reverse complement strand
AAAGACAAATGACTAAAGACAAATGACTAAAGACAAATGACTAAAGACAAATGACCTGGAAATTCATTACTCGAATCGCGCCACTGGCTGTCTTACTCTTAAGCTGCCAGGGTGCTAATGTGGATTTGCCAGAAAGCTGGAACACCTACCGCAACCCCCGCTTTAACTTTGAGTTCCTCTATCCCAACAATTGGATACCCTTTCCCATACCCGACAATCTTGATGGTCGAGCCTTTCGTGATCCGGAGAATCCCGACTGTGAGATTAGGGGATGGGCAGAATTTGCCCAACTCGGAACCCCATCCCCTGAACGTACATCCCAACCACTCAATCCATCTCAACCTCAGAATTTTCTTACTGAACAAGGTGAAACGGGTAAACTTCAGGTAGACCTTGACTCTGATATCAGTGTGATGACCCTAACCCTGACCCAGGACAATGTAAGCTACAACTGGCAGGGACGCTGTGAGAGTGAGCAATTTGCTGATTACTATCGCTTTTTCTATTACATTGCTCGTCAGTATCGTCTCCCAGTACCCGATAAGAACGGATAGGCTCAATGGATATCCTATAAAGTGGCGGCTAAAGCTGTCTTCGCCAAGACAGACAAAATCTTGAATGAGGCTGAACGAAACGTGCTGGAGGGATCTTGGCGCGGTCAAACCTATGACCAGATGGCGAAAACCTATGGCTATTCGCCTCGATATCTTAAACAAGACATTGGCTGTAACTTATGGCAACTCCTTTCCGTCGCCCTGGGACAAAAGGTGACGAAAAAGAATTTTCGCACGGTGCTTGAGTTGTATTCTTTAGATTGTTTAAACACAGCAATCCCGCAATCCCAAGCACCCACCAGCGTAGAAAAAAGCCAACCCATTCAAGATTTTTCTCCACCATCGCCCGAATGCTCAGACTTCGATAACAGGAAACTGTACAATGCGCTATTACGGCTGGATTTTCGCCATCAAGTTAGTCTATTTCGCTCTTTTATAGAAACTCATAAAATTGGGTCTTGTCTGATTCACGGTGAACCCGAATATGGTCAACGCTGGTTACTGAATCGTCTGATTAAACTAATTCCCCATGGTACAAGTGCTAAAGTCATTCAATTTGGTTTAGGTCGTAAGTCACGAAGTAGCTATATCGAATCCCTGTGGCGGGAACTTGGGGGTCGAGTGGGGTTATCGGGACAGCATCCTCCCAAAAAAATTGCTGAAGCGGTTTGTCAATGGTGGCAAACTCAGACTGTAATTTTAGTCTTTCAAGATGTCGATCGTATGCCAAAATTCTACATGAATCAGTTTCTGAGTGAGTTTTGGTTTCCCGTTGTCGAACTCTCCAGCCAATGCTCACCCCGAAATAATTCTTATCGGCTGTTCATGTTTTTAATTGACTATAGTGGCTGTGTTGAGCAATGGCAACTCGACGTGGTTGAGTCACTGGATTCAACTTGGAAACCTCAAATCTTGGTAAAATTACCCAGACTGAAGCGACTCTCTCACCGCGATTTAATGATCTGGATGGAAACAGGGAGCAATGATTTGCCTGTCCAACTGACAACCCAACTTGAGCAGAATGTTGAACGGATTTTGGCAAATAGTGAGAATGGATTACCTGAACTCGTTTTAACTTATCTTTGTAGCCTTTGTGAATGTAACTGGTATGACTGGGAGCAGGTATGGCTAAAGCATTAAAGCAAAAACGGCTGAACTATACAGGAAACGTGCAGCCGAAGCTAGGGGAACGCGACCCAAAAACTGGACAACTGTTGTATCCTTACTTGCCTAGTGAGGAGTTGGTTGAAGCCGTAAACTTGGCAATTTTTTTAGAACGACCGCTATTAATTAAGGGAGAACCTGGATGTGGGAAAACTCGGTTAGCTAGGGCTGTGGCGTATGAACTTAATTTACCCTATGAAGCTTGGCATATCAAGTCGATAAGTCGGGCAAAGGATGGGTTATATCGGTATGATGCGGTGGGACGATTGCGGGATGCTCAACTAGCAGCGGCGGGTCGTTTGAGTGATGAAAAAATTCAGGAAATTGACCAACCTCATACTTATGTTCGATGGGGTGCATTGGGACGAGCATTTCAGAATGAACGGCAGACGGTGGTGTTAATTGATGAAATTGATAAAGCGGATATTGATTTCCCCAATGATTTGTTATTGGAATTAGATGAACAGCGATTTGTGGTGGAGGAAACGGGTGAGGAGATTCAGGCAAATGCTGCACCAATAGTAATTATTACCAGCAATGATGAAAAAGATTTACCCGATGCATTTTTGCGGCGGTGTCTATTTCATTATGTGGAATTTCCTCCACGCGATCGCTTAATTCAAATTGTGCAAGCTTTTTTCCCGACTACACCAGAAGCGTTAGTGGATGCGATTATTGAGCGTTTCCTACAGCTACGGGAAGAAATGCAGAAAGATAAGGGAGATGGAGGGAAAAAGGTAAGTACCAGTGAGTTAATGGATTGGGTACGAGTTCTGAGTCGCTATTCTGAAGATGAAGCACTAGAAAAGTTGGCAGATGAGCTATTGTATCCGGGGGTTTTGTTGAAAAGTTGGGAGGATTATCGCCGTTATACTTCACAAAATAGAGTTCAGAAATAAATTTATGGTTAAAAGTGTTAAACTAAAAGCTTAAGTCAGCTTTAGCTGATTACACAGAAATTTTAGTCCATTTTTTAATGGACTTTAGCTTTGAGCCAATAACTTGAGTTATTGGCGGATGAATTGGAATTATTTATAGCTTTATCCGTTCCATGATGAAAAACACTCAATCTGTAGACGATAACTTACCGTTACTCGATTTATTCACTCGACTGCGGGAGGCGGGTTTGCCTTTGGGTATCGGGGAATATCAACTGCTCTTGCGGGCTTTGGAGGGTGGCTTTGGAGTCAGCGATCGCGCTGATTTAAAACGCCTGTGTCAAACTTTGTGGATCAAATCTAGAGAATATTTCCCAGTTACTCGGCGACAGATGAAACAAAATTGGCGCTATCTACGGCGTCCTGTTCGGGAAGGAATACCGACAGAGTTAGATATTGAAGCTACTGTTAACCAGATTGGACAGCAAGGCGTTTTATTAGAACCTGTGTTATTACCGCCTCGAATAAATCAGAGTGAGTTACTATTATTAATTGATCAGGATGGTTCAATGGTGCCATTTCATTCGCTGTCTCGTCGGTTAGCTGAAACAGCCGTGCGGGGAGGACGTTTGGGTAAAGCTGGGATTTATTATTTTCATAATTGTCCTAATTTAATTTATGATGATTGCGGATTTAATTCAAGAAAAGCGAGAAGATATTCTCCGAATTGCCGCCTCGCACGGCGCATCAAAAGTGAGACTCTTTGGTTCGGTAGCGCGAGGTGAGGCTCAACCTGATAGTGATATCGATTTTCTGGTAGAAATGGAATCCGATCGCAGTCTTTTGGATCGAATCGCATTGATTCAAGATTTAGAAGATCTCTTGGGTAAAAAGGTTGATGTAGCCACGGTTAAAGGATTGCGGGAGGTTTGGCGCGATCGCATCCTGAATGAGGCAGTTTCGTTATGAGTGATGATGGGGTAATATTTGGGAGATATTCTGGAGCGCATTGAACGGATTGAAGCTTATACTCAAGATGGACGAGAGAGATTTTTGGCATCACTTTTGATTCAAGATGGCGTGATTCGCAGTTTTGAGGTGATTGGAGAGGCGGTTAAACAAATTTCCTCAGAGTTAAGGCAAAGTCATCCAGAGGTTCCTTGGCGTCAAATGGCAGGATTTCGGGATGTACTTATTCATGACTACATGGGTTTAGACTTAAATGAAGTTTGGAATGTTGTTGAACGAGATTTGCCGGAACTCAAAGGCAATATTTTGCTAGTTTTACAGGAACTGGAAAATGAGACGTGAAGTTACCCAGCGTCGGATTGAGGCTTTCGGTAAACGTTTTGGCGAAGCCCATCTTTATTTGGCTTATCATGCTGCTTTTCCCTTAGCATTAACACCGGATTTACTCTATCGTTTATGGGCAAATTTCCAGCGCGATATCCACGGCAAAGTTCTGAATATTCCCTGGATTGCCGTAGCTGATTTGCTGCTTTCTAGTCTCTGTGATCAGGTGGGACATGAACTGTATGAAATGGAAAACGAGGTACGAAATGCGCTGCTGATGGAATTAAAATTTAATCCTCGTTTTGGTGTTCAGCGAATGAATGAACTGTCTGATTTTTTACTGGTTGGTGTACAGCAGCAATTAGAGAGTCCAGATATTGATACTCGTGACTTGGCACAGGCTCAGCGATGGACAGCATTAGCTTATACGCGACCAAGTGAAGCAGCACATGAGATAGCATCTGCTTTTTCAAGATTAAAATTGGAGGATGGGGAAGAGTGGATTCGCCTAACATCGCTGATAGAAACTTTAGCAGAACCTTTAAGGGAGTTTAACCCACTCCTAATTTACGCTCATGGCATGAAAAGTTTAACCTATGGTGATAAACAAGGTGCCAAAGCTCAATTTGACAAACTGCTGTGCCGGAAACATCAGATACAGTTCGCTGATGTCACTTTGTCTATTCCCAAACCGCAAGTTCTAATTGAACCTCTATCCCATTCCCCTAAATGGACTCAAGTAAAGGGAGTTAATGTCTTTAATCAATTTATTAATTTAAAGCAAGGTTTAAATGTGGGAAAAATAGATCAATCAACTTTATGGAAAGGAGGGCTGACGATTGTCGGCATGGCTTTAGCTATTTTGGTTCTTATTATATTGTCCAGAGACAACGTACCGCCTTCTCGATTGCCAAGAGTACAAGTCTCTACAAATCCAGACAATAATCCATTTTCTAAGATTGCTTTTCCTCAAGCTACATGTGGCGATCGGTTACCCCAAGAACCCACGGCTTATCCTGTCAAGTTATATCCTGTGTTCATCAATTACAGTGACAGGAACTTCAGTGAGGTTAAATCAAAGTTCTGTCAAGATGCTTTGTCAAAGGTCAGAGAAAACGGTCAGCGAGCTATACAAGTGGCGTCATTCCTTACCCCTGAGCGAGCGGAAGCTTTTAAAGACTTGATGATAGATAGTTTTGGTAGTGGTGAAGTTGGAGAACCCGCAATAATAGATAGAGTCTTATAGCATTACCTCGTTGACGGCAACTTGGTATCAACCCTAAACAAGACAATTGATTGAATCCTGACTATCCATCTAGGGGACACAATCTTTGTACAATACATAAAGTGCGATCGCTCTGCTTTGGTACGAATCATGTCCTCAGAACTCCCCTCCCCGACGAATTCCCCAACAAATTCCCCACCCCTGCGAGTTGTGATTGTGGAAGATGATCCCATGATGCAGCTTGGCTTAGAACAATCGTTATCCACAAACCCCCAGCTTGAACTGGTGGGACAAGCTGAAGATGGCTATATGGGTGTGGAGATGACCAAACAACTCAAACCTGATATCGTGGTCATGGATATTGGTTTGCCGCGTTTAGACGGGATTGCCGCGACTCAGCAAATTAAAGCGGAATTCCCTGAGGTGAGAGTGGTTATCCTCACGTCTCATACCACCGATCGCGAAATTATTGCTTCACTCTCTAGCGGCGCCGATGCCTACTGTGTGAAAGGATCAAGTGTAGAACGATTACTTCAGGCGATCGCAGCGGCGGCTGAAGGCGCAACGTACCTAGACCCTCAAATTGGTCGTCAAGTTCTCAAGCATTTGTCTCCTCCTTCTCCCACAGGTAATGTTTCCAATTTGTCACAACGGGAGCTAGAAGTCTTAAAACTGATCGTCGAAGGCTATAGTAACCCAGAGATTGCCGCTCAACTTTACCTCAGCGCCAATACCGTTAAAACCCATGTACGCGGAATCATGAACAAACTTTCGGTAGATGACAGGGTACAGGCGGCGGTGGTAGCGTTGCGATCGGGAATTGTTTGATGGTTCAGGGTTCATTGTTGATTGCTCATTGGTAATCATCTCCCCCAGCTCCCAGACGTAGCATGCTACGTCTCTACTCCCTCAGCTTTCCGCTTTACCAATGATGTACGACGAAGTATTATGCTAAATTTTACTAAAATTTACACTTTTTTATACTTTTATAGTATAGTAGCTACAGATAGCTACTCGATAAGGAAACCTGTCGATGGCAGATATCATCCATAACCAGAGTGTAAGTGATGATAAATCCTTGTCCACTGGATGTCAGACTATTGTTGAATTCTGAGGTATCCCAGTTTTGTTATTAGCTTTGGCTCACGTCAACTCTCGCCAACCTGCTACGGTGTTAGCCGTATGGACAGAGTACTGAGTACGGCACAGACTAATCAAGATTGAACACAATTCCCCGAGGATTTGATGGCATAGCCAATTTAATCTGTATCTTGATCTTGGCGGTTTTGTCATCAAAACTAGACTGTTGAGAGTATTTTTGATCGAATAATGACTTCCAATGCAACCTTCAAAACCATCATCGTTGGTAATATAAGTAACACGGGTAATACGTTCAATCTTCACGTCCCATCAGGACAATAGTGACTGGGTTTTCCAGCAAGCAATTTGAGTCATGTTTGAGTCTATACTCTTAAACTAATAAGAAAGTCAAAGGGAAAAAATATAACTGTGGACATTCGACAAACCTAAATTTATCGAAGCTATCAAATGAGTTTCCCATCCAAGTTGCATTGGCATCGGGAATCGTACCACCATTAATGGTAAATACCTGGAGGTAGTTGCATGAAATCATCACTCGTTATCCTATACCACCGCGAACCTTATGATGAGGTCGTGGAAAATGGTAAAGTGCATTATCGGGCAAAGAAAAGCCCCAATGGAATTGTACCCACCCTGAAAAGCTTCTTTGCCAGCGTCAATCAAGGCACCTGGATTGCATGGAAACAGGTGAATGCGAAGCAAAGAAATAACTTTGAGGAGCGGATTGTCGTCGAAGGTGAAGGGAACTATAACGTGCGCCGGGTTGCCCG
>CAZNNK010000354.1:0-6990 GCA_964574085.1 uncultured Coleofasciculus sp. | reverse complement strand
GGCAACAGGCAACAGGCAACAGGGAATACACAATTTAAATGCATTTTAGCTTAGCGAAGGTGAAAACCCTCGTCCTGAGTTAGCGAAGGATCTATCCGAGGGATGGAACACTCCAAAAAGATTTTAATCAATCCTCACGGATAACGAAATCAGTTGCCCCACGGCGGGAGAAAAGCCCGGGAGATATTGGCAAACGCTTCCTCGCCAAGAAAAACCGAATTACATTCAACAAAATCATCAATCTGCAATGGTGGAATGGGAGTAATTCCTTTAAGTAAATAAGGGCAGGTATTGATTAAGTTGAGCAGGACTTACGCAACTGTCACACGCGATCGCTTTCCCTTTCCTCTTGCTCCCAAATGACTTTGACTTTTGTCAAGTCCTGATCCAGCAAGCCCTAATGAGACGGAGATCAAGTAGTATATTTCCTCAGAGCGTGTTGAAAAGGTGTCTGCACAGAGGAAGGGCGGGTTGAGACATCGCTATAATGCTTTGAACCTTTCGCCCACAACCCACACCTGCCCTTACCCTAGCTGTTCAGGTGCTTTTCACACACCGTCTAGTCGTTCAAGTTGAGTAAAAATGCAGTTAGCAGCACGAGTTGGTCAAGTCTCTCCCTCTCTCACCCTAGCAATTTCCGCCAAAGCCAAGGCGATGAAACTCGATGGCTTGGATGTGTGTAGTTTCAGCGCAGGGGAACCGGATTTTGATACCCCAGCTCATATTAAGGCGGCGGCGAAACAAGCCCTGGATGAGGGGAAAACCAAATATGGACCCGCCGCTGGGGAACCGAAATTACGGCAAGCGATCGCGACTAAACTGCGCCAAGATAATGGGTTAGAGTACAGCAGCGAGAATATCATCGTCACCAATGGCGGTAAACATTCCTTATTTGGTTTAATGCAGGCGCTGATTGAACCGGGGGATGACGTGATTATTCCCACCCCCTATTGGCTTTCCTATCCGGAAATGGTGAAACTGGCAGGAGGTACGCCACTCCTGGTGCAAACGGATGCGTCAACGGGGTATAAAATCACCCCAGAGCAACTCCAGGCGGCGATTACGCCCCAAACCAAGCTATTTATCCTCAATTCCCCCTCCAATCCCACTGGGATGGTTTATACCCCAGAGGAACTCAAAGCCCTCGCCCAAGTGATTGTGGAACGGGATATTCTAGTGGTCTCGGATGAAATTTATGAAAAGATTCTTTACGATGGCGCTCAACATCTGAGTATTGGTGCTATTGGATCGGATATATTCCAGCGTACAATCACCAGTAATGGGTTTGCCAAAGCTTACTCGATGACAGGTTGGCGTGTGGGATATTTAGCGGGTGCTGTGGATTTAATTAAGGCAGTTACCACGATTCAAAGCCACAGTACTTCTAACGTTTGTACCTTTGCTCAGTATGGCGCGATCGCCGCCTTGGAAAATCCCCAAGACTGTGTAGAAGAAATGCGTCTGGCGTTTGCTAAACGTCGCCAAGTCATTTACGAACGCCTGAACACCATTCCGGGAATTAGTTGTCCTCAACCCAATGGGGCATTCTATGTCTTTGCCGATATCAGCAAAACTGGACTCAAATCCCTAGAGTTTTGTAATAACCTTTTAGAGGCTGAGAAAGTGGCGACCGTTCCTGGGATTGCCTTTGGTGTCGATAACTGTATCCGTCTGTCCTATGCTACTGATATGCCATCTATTGAAAAAGGTATGGATCGATTGGAGAAATTTGTTCGCCAGTTAAGTTCATGAACCGCGCCTTACTTCGTGAAGACGCGGATTGGCATCTAGGTGCAGTCAGGGCGGGTTTTGAATAAACGTTGTCATCAACAGCGAAACGAAAATCCCTAAACCCGCCCCTACAAATTAGGTTCCATGAACGAAGCCAAGGATCAAAACTATGTCCAACTAGCAAAGCGAAGGATAAACACTCAACACTTACAACTGTTCCTTAAAAATTAGGAGATAAGACTGATGACCTATAAAAGAATATTAGTCGCCCTTGACCATTCCCCTCAAACTGAAGTAATCTTTACCCAAGCCCTAGATCTAGCTAAACAAGAAAAGGCAGCATTAATGCTCTTTCATTGCTTGCCTGTAGAAAACCAAGGTGTAGGTTTTTATGGAGATATGTTTGGCAGAGAATTGATTGATTTCTCCCGTCGTATGCAAGAAAAATTAAAAAAGGAAACCGATGAAACCCAAAAATGGCTGGCTGGCTATTGCCAGAAGGCAACAGATGAAGGCGTGGCAACAGAATGGACATGCAAAATCGGAGATGCCGGCAGTGCAATTCGAGACCTGGTGAACAGTTGGGATGCTGATTTAGTGGTTATTGGTCGTCGAGGTCGTCGGGGTTTAACTGAAGTGCTTTTAGGCAGTGTCAGTAATCATGTTGTTCACCATGTTCCTTGTTCCGTTTTAGTGGTGCAAGGGGTTGCAAATGAATCGCCAGAAACCTAGTTTGTCTCATGTCTTACGTCATTAGTAAGCCTTTGATCTGTCTCAGTCTTTGATATCATAGGGTTCGGACTAAATTTTAACGTTAATCAGCGTCTATGAACGATAAACTTAGGCTGAGAAGTTGGGTTAATTTCAAGAAACAGAGTCTCAGTTTAACCCAGAGAGTAAAATTAGGTGGGGATCACGGTGAGCCAACCAAGACGTTGATGCCGGGGAAAAGATTGAAATGGCAACCTTTAGTCAGTTTCTTAAGCGGTTTGTTAATCGTCATGGCATTGGGATGGCACAATCCGCCAGCATCGGCGCAACGAATTAGTCAAGCCACAATTGTGGAAATTTTAGGGGGAAATCAAGCCTATATCCAAAATCGACCCGCCAAAGTTAATGCGGTGGCGACTCTGGGACAAACAGTGAGTACGAAACAAGCACGGGTGAATTTGCTGTTTAATAATAATGCAGGGGTGCGGTTAGGACAAAATTCAGCACTCACCGTGGGGAGTCGCTGTGTGCGGCTACGAAGTGGTAGAAGTGTCGTTTCGGGGGCGCAAGGATGTGTGGGTTCAATTACCGCTGTGACACGGGGAACGGTTTATTTAATGGAATTAGATGAAAATGAACAAGCGCAAGTGAAGGTTTTACAGGGCGAAGTCGCCTTGAGTGAACGGTATAACCTGTGGAACCCCCAGCCTGTTTTGTTACGTCAAGGTCAAGGAATTAATATTAGTCCAGAGGGGGTGTTAGGAACAGTAATAGATCTGTCAAAAGCGGAAATTGAAGAAATTGTTACCGGGGCTTTGTTTGAAGGGTTTGATGTCGAAATTCCGGGAATTGATCAACTGGAAGACGTTTTGAATGAGCAGTTTCCGCAAATTGAGGCTCCGGATGTATTAAGAGACAATGTGCCGTCAATTCCCAATCCCTTTTAAGCGGTGGAGTTAGGGCGATGAATTACTGGTGGCAATGGCTAGAAAAACAACGACGCAAGCGCATTCGACGACGCCGTCGGAGTCAATACCAACCGTTTTGGCGTCCAGAACGAATTGGCTTGGTGCTAATGGGATGCTGGGCGGTTGTTGGTGCTTGGGCGACGGTTTGGCAGGGGACACCTGTACAACTCGCTGAACGCCAAAGCCAAAAGTGGTTCATTGAATTGCGCGGACCCGTTGCACCTCCTGATGATATTGTAATTTTAGCGATCGATGATGAATCGTTGACAGCATCAGAACGTTACAGCAATCCAATTGATCCGAATAAAGCCTTGGTTGTCGATTTGCTCACACCGCCGTTTCCCTGGAAGCGAACCGCTTATGCTGAAGTGATTGAGCGTTTAATGGCGGCGGGTGCAACGTCAGTGTCGTTTGATTTGCTGTTTGATCTTCCCAGTGGGTATGGTACTGAGGATGATCAGCAGTTTAAACAAGCATTAACTAAATATAGCGATCGCATTATGCTAGCCGCCGCCTACGAAGATGCTGTTGATCAGCAAGGTAGCATTACTCATGAGTTGTATCAACCCTTGCCAGAGCTTTATTCGGATTCTGTACAGCTTGGGTTGGTCAACTTTTTACCCCCAGAAGTCGATGGGAATGTGTATCGGCTGGGGAGTGAATATAGCAAGCAAATTCTTCAGCCGTTGGGATTAGACACGATTCCTTCATTTGCCGAAGCTACGTTACAAGTCGCCAATGTTAACTATCCACCTCCCCAAGGGAGTCAGGTTTTTTTCTACGGTACACCCCTTCGTCATCAGAATGTGTTTACCACAATTCCATTTTGGCAGGTGCTGGCATCAGATTGGTGGCAGGTGCATTTACGAAAGGAAACGTTTAAAGACAAAATTGTCTTAGTTGGGACAACAGCCGATAAACAAAATATCGGTGATTTTGTCCCCACACCTATCCAATTCAATATGCCAGGGGTGGAGCTTCATGCTAACGCGATCGCCACCTTAATGGAAGGACGTTCGATCGCCGTCGCTATCCCGAATCCATGGCTAGAGGGATTGTTTGTGTTTGTCTTGGTTGGGGGAACCGCTATCTTCTTGTATAAACTCCCCCGACGTACTGCGGCAAGCTTGTTTTGGGGATTGGGCATGGCAGTAGTTTGGGGAGGACTAGCATTTTTAGGCTATAGCAGCGCTAGACTGATTTTTCCTATCGCTGTCCCTGCGATCGCGATGACCCTAAATAGTTTTTCCTACTTTACAGCACTTTTCATTGGGGATCAAATAGAAAAACGTCGCTTCCGCAGTACCTTAGAACGGTATGTCGCCGCACCTGTCGTCCAAGAAATTCTCAAGCAGCACGATGATTATCAGGAATTACTCAAAGGACGTAAATTAAAAGCCGCTATTTTATTCTCCGACATTCGCGGCTTTACCACTCTATCCTCCCAAATCTCGCCTGTCCGATTAGTGCGCCAGCTTAATCGATATCTCAATGACATGGTTGAGGTGATTTTAGATGCTGGCGGTACCGTGGATAAATTTATTGGCGATGCGGTAATGGCAGAGTTTGGTTGTCCGGTATCTGAGGGGGAAGAAACCGATGCCATGAATGCTATTCGTGCGGCATTAGGGATGCGAAAAGCCTTGCATCAGCTACGTGAGGAATGGCGTCAGGAAGAACGAATTCCGTTATTTAATGGGATTGGGATTAATTATGGGGAGTTAATTGCTGGGGATATTGGTTCTCAGCGTCGTCGAGAATATGCGGTGATTGGTGATGCGGTGAATGTAGCCAGTCGCGTAGAGGGGTTAACGAAGAAATTTGGCACAGATATTTTGATTACTGATTCTCTGTATCAGGTTGTCAAAGATAAGGTTGAGGTAGTGCCAGTGGGGGAAGAAGAAGTGCGAGGACGGGCGGGGACGGTGAAGTTATATAGTTTAATGGGGTTAAAGGGAGAATCGCCGCAATTGTATCAGCAGGTGCAGAGGGATTTGCAGGAATTTTTGCAGCAAAAAGAGAGTTAAGTATTAGTAGCGAGCAAGATGCAAAGCCTGCGGCATGGCTTCGCTTAACGCACTACAATAATTTTGCCGTTATTGTAAGTGAGGTACACAGACAGATCCCCGACTTCTTGGAGAAGTTGGGGATTTGTCTACAACGTTGGTTAGAACAGAGTGATGCCAAACTCATAACACAAACCGCCTCGGACATCAGCCCAGACGGTTTGAGTGATATATTCATTTATTAAAAGCCACGACTCTAGGCGTTCACTACCTTTGACCGCTCTGATGGGGAGTTTCGTCCCCCATTGGTAGTGACGAAGTAGAGGAAGCGACAAAAACTCCACAACCGCCTTAGCTATCGCTTATCAGGCACTGTCCAGACATCTGACGTCGCTCTCCTTCGATGTCTGACAATGGATCACAGCGGAACAACCTCCATCCAGTGCCGTTTTCCTTTGCTATTAATAATCTATCAACAGACAACCGGGGAAACCATCACTCGTGAGGTGGAATCGCACTCAAACCTAAGGAGGAACTCGGATTCAGACTTGAGTCTATCTTTAGGCGTTCAAAACCGCGATCGCTCCTTTGAGGATTATCGGCTGTAATGCTTGTTATATAAAGGATAGAGGTAAATAGAAAAACTGTTCCCTGACAAAGGACATAACTTGCTTGGCGTTCCCTTGAGTATGACGAATGACGAATGACGAATGACAAATGACATAGCTTGCTTCTCGCGAAGCGAGTATGACAAATGCCTTAAAAATCCACCCCTCGCTTCAAATCCACCCCTTTGTCACAATAATGCTTGTGACAAATCATCTCCGAATGAACCGTCGCCAATTCAAAATAAGCCGGTTGATTTTTACAACGACCTGTAATAATAACCTCTGTATCACGAGGTTTACGTAACAGCGCCTCGACAATCGGTTCAACCTGCAACAGTTCCAAGTCAACTGTCGGATTCAGTTCATCCAGAATAATTGTTTTATACAACCCCGACGCTAACGCCGCCCTAGCAATTTCCCATCCCCGTTCCGCTTCCACATAATCCAAAATCTGCTGCTGTCCCCGCCAAACGATCGCATCTCGACCACAACGCTGATGATCCACCAGATTTGGGTAACTTTGACGCAATGCTGCGATCGCGGCGTCTTCGGTATATCCGCTTCCTCCCTTCAGCCACTGCATAATCATCACCCGGTGGGATTTATCCGTACTAATTCCCCGACCAATGGCTTGTAACGCCTTCCCTAACGCATTAGTCGATTTTCCTTTCCCCGCACCCGTATAAATTTCAATTCCCTCAATCCCCTGTTCCCGAGAAACCGGGTGATCATGAGGAACCGACTCACTATGTAAATCCGCCAAATCCAACAGCGTTGGCGGTGTTCCGCGTCCGGTGACAATCACCTCCAGAGACGGCGGTTTATTTTTCAGGGTTTGCACTACCTCCTCAACCGGGAGTAATCCCAAATCCAGTAGAGGATTGATATATTATAGAATCAGTAGCTTATAGAGTGTGGATGCGATGTCGCGTTTGTGGAATTCCCTTGGGCGGTTCGGTTTTATAG
>CAZNNK010000353.1:0-7009 GCA_964574085.1 uncultured Coleofasciculus sp. | reverse complement strand
AAATTGTCAAAAAAATATCGACAGATACGCTCGGATGTTCAGCCAATTATTGAACCTAAAAAACTTACAGAAATTAATATCTCCACCAATAACTGTAAATGATTCTTGTTCAGCATGCTCAACCGTAAAAGTAAGTTGCTGGCGATTATTACCAAGCAACATCATAACTTTAAATTCATTTGTTCCTTTTACAGGCTGAATTGAAAGTAAACTGGTTTTCATTGATTATTCACCAACATTTACCCGCAGCACCCGAAAGCTATTGCATAAACTATTAACTATTTTTTTATTTTTTTATCGTTCATCGTTTACTAACTAGCGTTTAGGGGATAGGTTGGGTTTCCTGCGTCAACCCAACCTACAAGCTGTCATCAGCGGTTGATATTGATGACTGGAAAAGGGACTAAAATCATCGATCGCATCGACACTGATTTTACACAATAAGCGAAACTGGAGAGGTGTTGGCGGTTTATTTACACGCTCGACTCGTACCTCTACGTTAGAATTTTGTCGAAGCCATTCAAAAAATTCGGCTAGCAAATATCGGGGACAATAGCCAACAATGTAGTGGTCTTCCGTGGTTAACATTAAAGCATGAGAATCATAAAGATTTTTAAATTCGTGAGCTAACCCTAATTTTTTTCCAGGTTCAAACTGATTAACCTGTTCAATCGCACAACTTGGCAAATGTCGCAGCCCATGGGAGAAAAAGTATAAATAATACTGTCCTTGCGCGTCACGTTCCGGACAAGGAAAAACAGCGAGTGTATCCGTTTCTCGTTCGCCACCACTGCGGGCTAAAATTGCCATTGGGTCATCTTCATCATTGACAAGATTCAGCCATTCCATAAAACTGGAATAATCTGGACGCGATCGCGACATTAATCGATTCGCAAACACAGGGAATAACTGAGTTGATGTATAAATTTTATCTAAGCACGGAAATGAAGATAACGGTGTAAAAGCACATTTATCTTCAGCCTCTTTTACACCTTGGGTATAAACAAATTGATAGATATCTCCATCAAAAGTTAACCGACCAATCGGGAACCAATAGCGACTAATCGGATCTTGCCAAGCTAAAAATATTATTTGTGGTATTTTCAAGATAATAATTCTCCCAAGGTAAGTAGTTTGTGTTTATTGATTTCCAATAGTTCCTGAGCAAAATTTATAGCGTCGGCAGAAATACGGGAGCGACTAATGTGATTAAAAATAGTTAAACCATTGGCTTGTGAGATAATTTCAAGCCGCGCCAACCCTATATCTATTGTATGTTGTGATATGCCATAAGTCCCAAACGCTGGGTAGTTTGGCACAATTGAAGAAAGAAGCTCATTACCATGAACCAGCGTCCCCGATGGCGGTAAAAAGCTGGGTGAAACCACGCCGCGATCGCCTTCCCAAGTGGAAGCCAACTCGTAAACAGCATGGGGAAGTCCCAATAGTTTGCATAATTCTGATGCAACTTTTTCTGCCCAATCTTCCCCCAGATTGGATCGGCTTTGCTTATAAAGACAACGACCAAGTTCTTCGTCGTAGAACCAAAACTTATATTTGCTACCTAACGTTTCATTCGATGAAGTTTCATAAGCTTCTTGCGTAACTAGAAAAATTGGGAATTCATCAGTCATAAATTTGAGATACAGTAGCCGCACCAATTAAAATCACTTTGGTGAGTAAAAGTGGGTTTTGTTTACAGGTTATCACCAGATACCAAAATTAAATAAATTTTCCAACTTCATCTGGATCAATTCCCATTTGTCGTAAGCGTTCTGCCAGTTGTTCGGCTCGTTGTTGAGCCTGTTCAGCTTGCTGTTGAGCCTGTTTAGCTTGTTGTTGAGCTTGCGCCGCTTCTTCTTCAGGAGTAAGTAACAAATCTCCCGCTAATGTCGCCCAACGCAGCCACGTTGTTTGAATATCTTTATAGGAACCTTGCCAACGCACTAAGGCTAAACCTAACACTTGGCTGACAAATCGCCCTTGTTCATCCAAGTCTATGGGTTGATACACGCCACCTTGTAAACTAAATCCCGCCCAATCCTCTGAATCAAAGGGATTGTACCAAAAATATTCCGGAACTCTCACTTTGTCTTGGTAAATTTGTTTCTTTTCGGTTTTATCTTTGCTGGCTGTACTATCAGAAATTAATTCAATCACAACATCCGGTGCTTTGCCTTCATCCCACACAACCCAGCTAAGTCGTTCCCCTTTGGGAACTCCCAAGACGACAAAGACATCAGGACCGCGAAAGTCTTGGTTTTTGATTTGAGCTGCACTGAAATAGAGGAACATATTACCGCCAACATAGCCATCCTCTCGTTGAGCTAACCAAGCGACGAGAGTATCCCTAAGTATTTGCATTTGCAGAAAATGTCGCTGAGTTTCCATGGGAATATCGTCATCACAGGGTAAGTCATACTGGGTTGGCGGTAAAGCTAAATCAACAAGAGCCGATTCAATCGTGGTTTGAGACATGGTTTTTTCTTAGATTGCGCCTATTTTCTTAACTGTAACGCCTGTGATCAGACTATTTGAGAGATTGAGGAGAAAACCTATTCAGATTGGGTTGTGTTTTTCGACAAGTTGTGTTAATGGATAGCCGTGCGATCGCGTCTTTCCCTTGCCTTATTGATGTGAATGCCCGTCTATTGCAATTGCCATAGCTGTTAGGATACATCCGCTTAGTAGAGACGTTGCATTTTAGTCTCTACAATGGTGCGGAAAGTCCTAATCGTTTCCCACCCCCGTAGAATTTAGTCCGCGTAGGCGGACTTTGTTTGTGTAGCAGCGATTTCAATCGCCGTGGCAAAAAAGGGGGTAACTTGTTGGGTTTCGTTCCTCAACCCAACCTACAAAGAGCTTGCTGATAAAATACTCAAACGCACCGTATCTCCATCCTTTAACGGCGCATCACTGCGAACCACAAACCGTTCCCCTGGCTTTAAACCGGATGCAATAGCCACTCTACCCTTGGCGCGATCGCTTATTTCTACTTGACGGGCTTTAACGGTAGAGTCACCCCCATTTTCAACCACGACAAATACCGTCGCTTTCTCTGACGTTTCATTCGTTTTCGCCGTCTGAGTCTCTCCACGCCCTGATTCTCCACCAACCTCTAACGCCGTTTGCGGAACCACCACTTGGGCTTGGGTATTTGGGGTAAACTTAACTCTGGCTAAAAGTCCACTCCCAATTTGACGATTTGGATTAGGAATCGTCACTTCTACAGGGATTTGCAGGGCTTCACTATCCGCCGCTGGCGAAATTCGGGTTACTTTTCCAGAAAACGATTCATGGGTAAGGGCGTCTAACTGCACCGTTACCGATTGTCCCACCTGAATATCTGCTAATTCTCGATCTGAAACCCGAACTTCTACCTTTACCTGAGAGAAATCCCCTAACTTCAACAGTTCACTTCCCGGTGTCACCAGATTCCCCGATTCGGTGACTCGTTCTAATACCACACCGTTAATCGGGGAGGCGAGTAACGCATAGGATTGACGTTCCTTATTTTCAGCTAAAATAGCTTGCTGCGCTTTAACTCTCTCTTGTGCAGCAGCAACGGCTTGTTGTTCGGTGCGAATTTGTTTGAGGGCGGCTTGCCGGTTTTGTTGGGCGGTGGCGGCGGCGGTTTGGGCTAGTTCGGCTTCTTGTCGAGAAATAGCACCTTCTTTCGCCAGGGTTTGCAGTCGTGTTGCATCATCCTTGGCTTGCTGCAATTCTAACCGGGCTTGTTCTGCCCTGGCTTGGGCATTCCCTACCTGAGTTTGGACGCGGGCGACTTCTGACTTGAGGGCGGCGAGTTCAGCTTGGGCTTCGGTTACAGCCGTTTGTAATAAGGCGTCATCAATCTGGGCTAAAATTTGTCCTTGTTGTACTCGATCGCCAATATCAACCGCTAGATTCAACACTCGCCCTTCGATTTGAGATCGCAGGGAGACATCTCGCAAGGGTTGAGTGTTACCTTTATATTCTATGGGTTCTACCACCCATCCCGTTTCTGCGATCGCAACATCTACAGCTGTACTGGTTTTCTCTTCTGCACCAGGGGGTTTGGGTTGCGCCCCAGCTTCTGTCTTGGGACTAATGCCACATCCAGTGAGAGACGGTACAAGTAAAATAATCCACAGCACCAGAAAACCCAAATAGTTAGGGCTTGCTGAATAAGTATTGTGGTGAGGGGAAGCTGGGGAAGCCGCAGACGCTGAATGACTCAATTGATTCGGAGAGTACACGCTTTTAGTTCCCATTAGGGTAAAGTCGCCAAGGGGTGTTTTAAAGTTTCTTCATATATCTACTCTAAATGTTACCGCCTATTAATCACGTTGCCTATCAAAAGCATCGCCACT
This sequence comes from uncultured Coleofasciculus sp., assembly GCA_964574085.1. GTDB lineage: Bacteria > Cyanobacteriota > Cyanobacteriia > Cyanobacteriales > Coleofasciculaceae > Coleofasciculus. The sequence continues at coordinate 2,657 of CAZNNK010000353.1, read as the reverse complement.
GGATGAATCAAGCTTTAGCGATCGCCAAATATGCGGGGGAAGCTGGGGAAGTTCCCGTAGGCGCAGTGATTGTTGATGAGCAAAATAATCTCATCGCCACCGGAGAAAATCGGCGAGAACGCGATCGCGATCCCACCGCCCACGCGGAAATCCTCGCCCTACGCGCAGCCGGACAAGCTTTAAATACCTGGCATTTAAACACCTGCACCCTTTATGTCACCTTAGAACCCTGCGCCATGTGTGCTGGGGCGATTATCTTGGCGCGGCTAGGGTTGCTGGTGTATGGCGCAGATGACCCCAAAACAGGCACAATCCGCACCGTTGCTAATAGTCCCGATAGTGCTTACTCCAACCATCGCTTACCCGTCTTAGCTGGGATTATGGAAACCGAATGTCGAGAGTACCTCAAATCCTGGTTTGCCCAACGGCGCCAGCGCGATCGACAATCAATGCTTAACAATGACATTAATAGAACTGTCCCTTCAGTAGACGACAGGGGTAGTCAGACCTCATAAGGTAAAAGTGGAGAGTCGAAACACAAAAAACCCAATCCCTTATGATCCAACTCCAATCCCGTGAACAGAACCAAACCCCCTCCAACTTGGACAAGCCTGATTCAAAGACGGTCAATTCTGCCAAAATAGTTCCCGTCAACTCCAGTGTTTCCCCTTGGTTAACCTCCATCCTCTATCCCTTGGGTCGCCGTATCGTTATGCCCCTTTATTTTGGGCGGCTGCAAGTGACAGGACAAGACAATATTCCCCAAACGGGTTCGGTTATTTTAGCACCCACCCATCGATCGCGTTGGGATGGGTTAACCATGGCTTATGCGGCTGGCAAACCTGTCACAGGACGGGATTTGCGGTTTATGGTGTCGCAAGATGAAATAAAAGGATTACAAGGCTGGTTTATCCGGCACATGGGTGGGTTTCCGGTGAATACGAAACAACCAGGAATTGGCAGTATCCGTCACAGTGTTGAACTCCTGCGTCGTGGCGAAGCCTTGGTGATGTTTCCCGAAGGGAATATTTTTCGCCATGGTGAGGTTAATCCCCTCAAACCTGGTATGGCGAGAATTGCCCTGCAAGCCGAATCGAATCAACCGGGTTTGGGATTGAAAATTGTACCCATTAGCATCCGTTATAGTGACCCTGTTCCTCACTGGGGTTCTGATGTGCAGATTCAAATTGGAGATCCTTTAGATGTCGCCAAGTATTGCAACCAGTCGGCTAAAAAAGGCGCTCAACAGCTAACCACCGATCTGGAAATGGCACTCAAACAGGTCGATCAAAACCGAGAATCCGTCAAAGAAGCTGCGTAAGTCGGTGGGAATCGTCATTCGTCATACTCGCTTTCATCGAGAAGCAAGCTACGTCATTGGTTATTCGTTAGGATTTGGGATCAAACGCAAAACTTAACATCTTCTCGTCCGGACATTGTGATTGCAGTCAGGAATCCGTAACAATTGATACTTAATGTAGTCTAAAAGACGAGAAGACAATGGCAGAATCAATTACGGATCAAATGCGAGATCCCAACACACCGGATGATGTAATGATTCGCTCCCAACCGCGTGTCCCGGTTACTGATCCGACGCTGGGTATTCCGGTTAACGTAAATCGACAAGGAACTCCCCGACATCGACTGGTGACGATTGGGGATTCTCTCACCCAAGGCTTTCAAAATGCGGCAATCTTTAATACCGATCTCTCTTGTCCGATGATGATTGCTTGGGAGATGGGTTGGGATGAGCAGTTCCGTCATCCTTTGCCCTATGGGGGATTGGGAGGGCTACCCCTAAACCTGGAATATTTCAGTCGGCGGTTAGAACGAGAATTTGGCGATCGCGTGGATTGGTGGGAATTGGGTGCGGCGGTATTCGCCATCCGTCAATTTATGGATGAAGTTGAAGATTATTGGGAACGGGGTCGTGGTTCGATTACGCCCAATACGATCGGAATTAACCACAATCTAGCCATTTATGGCTGGAAACTGGGAGATATCATTACTCGGAATGCTGATATCTGCCAAGCCGCGATACAACAACCCACGGATAATTTATTTCGACAGATTGTGGAAAATGCCAATGAACGGGCAGCGTTAAGGGTATTAAACTCAGCACGGGATCAACAAAATCAAGCATTGACACCTGTAGAAGCCGCCGCCGCATTAGGTGCAGATGGAACTCAGGAAAACGGTGAGGGAGATGGAATTGAAACCCTAATTATCCTGATTGGTGCGAATAATGCACTGGGTAGCGTTTCCCAACTTAAGGTAGCCTGGAGTGATGAAGGATATGATGATTTAGACCAGGCGAATCAATACACCGTCTGGCGTCCAATTCACTTCAAAGATCAGCTTGATCAAGTAGTCAAAGAAGTTAAAAAAATTCGCGCTCGTCATGTGATTTGGGGTACAGTTCCCCATGTGACGATCGCACCCATCGCTCGTGGGGTCAGTTCCAAGGTTACACCCGGATCTCGCTACTTCCCCTACTATACTCGTCCTTGGATTAGCGATAAGGATTTCGATCCCAAGGATGACCCTCATATTACAGCACAGCAAGCGCGTGCGATTGATAGCGCCATTGACCAGTACAACGAGTATTGTAAAGTTTCAATAACAATATAGTCAGATATAGTCATGTTTGGTAATAT
>CAZNNK010000352.1:6578-7012 GCA_964574085.1 uncultured Coleofasciculus sp. | reverse complement strand
CCCGACCCCATTGAACGGACGAGAGATTGTTAATTAGTACAAGCGGGTCGCCCCTACAGATGCTTAATCCCGCCCGCTTGTGGTTATAATCTAGCCATATCAAGGTTTTCAATCTTTCTTGATCATGGAATATAGCAGCTACCTTGACGGGTTAGGACATTCTCTACTGTTCCCTGTTCCCTCTTGGAATTAACTGATGTCCTTTCCGTACCCCATAGTGATATATGTATAATCTGCTACTTTTTACACCAAGTATCCGGGAGAAGCCAACCCGCGCAGGCGGGTTTAGTTTGTGTAGCTGCGGTTACCCTACGGGAAGCCGCTCCGCGTCTACAACCGCCCCATTTGATCATATCCGGTTCAACCCCTTAATGAGCTTGAGCCTTCAGCCGAATATTCATTTCCTGACTCACAGCAATTTCACGATTTTGTCG
>CAZNNK010000352.1:2719-6568 GCA_964574085.1 uncultured Coleofasciculus sp. | reverse complement strand
AACTCCGTTCCTTGTCCAGGAGTAGAGTGACATTGCAAAATCCCCTTATGCTTATCTACGACAATCTGATAACTAATCGAAAGTCCCAATCCTGTCCCCTTCCCAATCGGCTTCGTCGTAAAAAACGGATCAAATAACTTTAACTTTACCTCATCCGTCATCCCTGATCCATTATCACTAATTCTCACCCGCACATAATCAGCCGAGGGCGCTTCCGTACAAATCCGAATCATCGGCGAGAACGTTGTCCCATTCCGGGCGACAACGTCCTCTAACGCATCAATCGCATTCCCCAGGAGATTCATAAACACTTGATTTAGCTGCGACGGATAGCACTCAACCGAGGGTAACTCCCCATACTCTTTCACTAATTCAATCTCTGGATTGTGACCATTCCCTTTTAGCCGATTCCGCAATAACAGTAAGGTACTCTCCATCCCCTCATGAATATCCATCGGTTGCATTTGGGCTTGATCCAAACGCGAGAAATTCCGCAAACTCAACACCAAATGACGAATCCGTTCCGCCCCAATCTCCATTGAACCCAGAGTTTTGGGCAAGTCTTGCATCAGAAACTCTAACTCAATCGCTTGGGCGTGATCTTGAATTTCGGGTGCAGGTTCAGGATAATACTGTTGATACAACTGCAGCATGTTTAATAAATCGTCGGTGTATTCTTTGGCGTAGTGGAGATTACCGTAAATAAAACTGGTCGGGTTGTTAATTTCATGGGCTACCCCGGCGACTAATGTCCCTAATGTAGACATTTTTTCCGTCTGCACTAACTGCGCTTGATAGGCTTTCAAATCATGCAACGCTTGCTTCAGTTGTTCCGCTTGCGCGGTGGCTAAGGCGGCGGTTGTGCGACTATGGGCATACAGTTCAGCTTGATCAATGGCACTGGATAGTTGGTCAACTACCGAAACAATTAATTCAACCTCTTGTTCACTCCAGTAGCGACTCTCCTGATAATGTTCACAAACCACCACACCAATTTTATTGCTGCGAGTTTGTAGGGGGACAATGAGTAAGGCTTGCAGTCCAGAATTGAGGAAGCGATCGCGAGTCTTCCCCTTAAGCTGGCTATCGCTGGCGATATCGTCAATCCGTAGCAACGATTGCTGCTGAATCATTGACAGAAAATCCGGCAAAAGGTCGTCCGCTGTATTCCATTTTACTCCCCCATTCTCACTCAACTCTCCCGCCACTTCCATCTGTTCAAAACGAGGCGGACTACTCTGGGGATGATACCACAAAAACTGACAGCGATCGATATGCAATAAACTACAGATTTCACTCACCGCCGTCTTCAAAATCTGTTCTAATTCCAACGAACTGCGAATTTGACTCGACAAGCGACGCTTCAGCAGTTTCTCTTGATCTTGTAACTGACGAAATTGGGCTTCGGCTTGCAATAATTGGTCTTGAGTGCGTTGCAACTTTTCATTCGTCGCCATCAATTGCGCCATCGCCGCTTCCAATTCACGGGACTTTTGTTCCAGTTGGCAGTTATATTGAATCGATTGGGACACCTCTGCCAGCATATCAATCACCACTGGCGATATCTGATCACTTAACTGTTCAATTCCCAACCAAGGCTGAGGTTTTAGTCGTCCGACACTGGTAAAAACAATCTCAAATTGACCCCCCTCTAAAATCTTACCAATCCGGCAATGTTTGCTGACATGGTTATTTGTCTCAATCCGAATCTTCCCCCCCGGCGCTGCAAACGTTTGCCCATACGCCGCTTCTCGCACCAAGTCCCCATCAAAGCAACCCGCTTTTTCTACGGCTTGTTTCCAGAGATAAACCTGGGCATACGCCGACTCAATCGGATCACTGGTGACTCGATCTTGACCATAACGTGCCTGAAAATTCTGGACAAATTCCCAGTTTTTCGGGGTATCAATACTCTGAAAATAACTCCAACTGGCATAATGACCCGCTGCGACACTTCCGCCAATTCGCCGCAGTTCCTCTTCAGCTATACTCACGGCTAAAATGGGAATCTCCTCGGCTGTGATGCCGGCTGCTTGATACTGTTGATAAAAAGCTAAATTACTATCTCCATTCAGGGTATTAAAGACCACATCTGGTTTAGCTTGTTTGATTCGGCTGATCAAATCGCTAAAATCTGTCATCCCTAACGGAACATAATTTTCCCCAGCAATACTACCCCCTTGCTGTTTAAGCTGCGCCTTAATTAGCTTGTTGGCGGTTCGGGGAAAAACATAATCAGATCCAATCAGATAAAAGCGATTTCCCTTATGTTTCAACAACCAATCCACCGCTGGACCAACTTGTTGATTCGGACAAATCCCCGTATAAAAAATGTGGCGAGAACATTCGAGTCCTTCATATTCAACCGGATACCACATCAGGGCGTTGAGTTCTTCGACGATGGGTAAAACGGCTTTACGACTCGCAGAAGTCCACCCGCCAAAGATTGTAGCAACTTGATTCTGTTCGATCAGCTTTCTGGCTTTAATCGCGAATGTCGCCGAGTTGGAGGCGCCATCTTCGATCACGGGTTCTATCTGATGTCCTAAGACACCACCCCCTTGATTAATTTCCGCGATCGCCATCAATTCCGCATCCTTTAACGAGGCTTCGCTAATCGCCATTGTGCCGCTTAAAGAATGTAGAATACCAACACGGATCGCCGTACCAGATCTGATTGCTGACTGGTTGAATTCGCTCATTACTGATGTTCCCGAAATGTTCTCCCGTTAAATGGCTATTTACTGTCCAATAATCCTTTAACCGTTGCTTTTTGTTGTTGACGTGATCAATTAATCATTTTATTGCAATCTGGATTAATTATTCCGTTTAAGATTTCTCAATTCTTCCCTGTTTAATTAAAATTTGGGGAAGTGACAAAAGCCAAAAACCCTGAGCGCGAATCCCTGGTATTCAATGAAGCTGCATAAAGCAACGATAGATCAAATGCACGATTGAGGCAAATGCTAAACATTTGACCATTGATTTTCACAATGTCCCTTTGAATACTAACCTAGTGTACTGATGGGGAATTGTATCGATTTTTACCTTTAATTAAATCGGTGACAATTCTAATAATTCCTTACCAAAACTTTACAATTCCCGATTCCCTGTTCCCTGTAACTAATGCAAAACCTCTTCAACCTGGTGCTGACTCCACAAGTCTTGATAAAGTCCCGGACGTTGGATCAGTTCAGCGTGAGTCCCCATTTGCACAATCTTTCCCGCATCCATGACAAAAATCCGATCGGCTGTAGCGGCGGCGGAGAGTTGGTGGGAGATGAAAATCACCGTTTTGCGGTCAACGCCTGTGGAAAGGTTTGCCAAAATTTGGGTGGCGGTTTGATTATCCACACTCGATAGGGCATCATCTAAAATCAGAATCGGCGCATCCATCACTAAAGCCCTAGCCAGGGCGATGCGCTGACGCTGACCGCCAGATAGGGTAATTCCCCGTTCTCCCACCATTGTTTCATACTGTTGGGGAAAATTGAGAACTTCGGCGTGAATTTGGGCTTGTTTAGCCGCCTGTTCTATCTCCGGCTGTTCGCTTCCCGGTGCGCCGTAACCAATGTTATTTTTTAGGCTGGTACTAAATAAAAAGCTATCTTGGGGAACATAGGCGATCGCAGACCTTAAATCAGGTAAGTGTATCTGAGTAACATCAGAGCTATCCAGAAATAACTGATTCGGCGCAATATCCAACAGGCGAGGCAAAACATTTGCCAGGGTTGATTTTCCTGAACCAATCGCACCGACAATTGCCACCGTTTCACCGGGATGAATATGAAAGTCAACGGCTTGCAGGGCGGGAGTTTTGGCATCGGGGAAGGTATAGCTGAGGCGATC
>CAZNNK010000352.1:0-2709 GCA_964574085.1 uncultured Coleofasciculus sp. | reverse complement strand
GCTTTCAACTCCCCCTGAATCGGTTGCGGAAGCGCGATCGCATCGGGGGCATTTTTAATTTTGGGTTCAATGGTCAAAATTGACTCCACTCGGTCAATACTCACCTCACCCCGTTGATAGGTGGTAATCGTGAATCCGAGTAAGGCGGTGGGGAAGACTAAGCGTTCAGCGTAGAGAATCAGGGCGACAAAATCCCCAACGGTAATCACCCCCCGCGCGATCGCCCCCGATCCAAACCACATCAACAGGAGTAAGCTGATATAGGATAGGGCTTCAATCACCGGAAACAGGATATTGCGAGTGCTGGCTAATCCCAGATTTGCCGATAACAGTCGCTGGTTCAAACCCCGGAAGGCACGGCGTTCATTGTCTTCCTGGGCGTAAATTTTAATCAGGGAGATCCCACTCATATCTTCCTGAACCAGTTCGCTGAGGTTGGAGAGTTCTTCCTGAACCGCCTGTTGTTGGGTACGCAGCTTATCACTAAACAGACGCACTGTAATCAACATCACCGGATAAACCGCCAGCGCCAAGAACGTCAGCCGCCAGTCAATCGACATCATCACAGGTAGGGTTAAGCCGTAAGCAAAGATAATATTCACCAAACTCAACACCGCAAACCCAACCAGACGGCGGATATTATCCACATCACTCGTGGCGCGGTTAATCAAATCCCCGGCTGTATTCGTAGAGAAATAAGAGGGTTCGAGGGTAAGCAGATGTTGAAAAATCTTTTGCTTGAGGTCAAATTCCACCCGGCGTCCCACCCCAAAGATGAAGATACGCGACGCCATGCGAATCGCCCACATCAAGGATGCCAGGATAAAGATCAGCCCAACTAACCGCAACACCTGATCAAAGGCGAAGGCGATGCGGAGTTCCTCAATACTATCCCGAATCAAGAGGGGAATGTAGACTCCCACCGCATTGACAATCATCAGCGCCAGGATGCCTAATGAGACCTGAGTGATATGAGGGCGCAGATAGCCCAATAATTTTTGGATACGAGAATTAGCCATGTTAAAAATCCTAACAAGTTTTCGCCACCGACAATGGCTAATTTCTCGCGTTCAGGTGTCCAAAATAATCATTAGGGGTCACAGGATGAGTCCGAATAGGGCGAAGACAGAAAGACTAAAGGTAATCGCCACACAGAGAATTGATGCACCCGACGGATAGCGATCGCCAGAGTCCCAAACACGCCAACGGTAATCGCTACAGAGAACACAGCGCCCAGGGTTTGAGACCATTGACTCGCCGCGATCGCACTCAACGTATCGCGGGAGTCCCCACCCTCAGCGTTAGCTTTCTTGGGGAGGGATAGCGGATTGCCGGAGGAACGAAGGCAATCAACCCTTCGACTTGCGAGAGGGTTAATCTTGAGGTGTTTCTTGGGATTGAATGTAAGCCGCAATGGAAAATGGTATGCCAGTATAACCGTTAACCTAACTGAGTTGCAGGCAGCAACAAGACCAACAGATTTTGGCTCAGAAAGCAAAAAGCTGGACTAAACAAATCCATTTTGGATGTAGGTATGGGAATGCTGAGGTCAACGATTGAATACAAAGTGAGAGACGCGGGAGGAGTCTTTATGAAACCACTTGATAATTAAAACTCAAGGTTGCCCAAGCATTCACATCCAATGCATACACATCAGAACCGATACCCAACTTATCTGGAGTAATGTTACTCGCCTGATGTAAGTCTTGCAGCAGCGCCCGTGTGACTTCCAGGGGATTAAACAAATCGCCCACTCGTTCTCCCTCTCCCTTAGGACGCATGGCGGCTTCTAATGCTGCGATCGCACCTTTGAACGGAGAAGGGCTGCAAATCAGTTGAATTTCCGCCACACCTCCAGGACCCGGAACCGTCCAATTAAAGGATGCCGAGGGTTGGGGCAGAATCAGAGTTTCTCCGGGTTGGATCGCACTCCTGATCAACGGAGGATTTTGTTCTGACTCCAATCCTTCTGGGGAAGGTTGTTGCTGGTAAAACGCGATCGCACCGCCGCTACTTTCCAAACCCAATAGCAGGAAATACAACGGGCGATCGCTATAATTTTCTAAGCGATACTGCACCCGAGAGCCAATCGGTAACCTGGGCATCGTTGCTGATCCAACTGAGGGTAATGCCTTATCCCCATTTTTTTTAGGTTTATCGGTAGGGAACCCAGCAGAGGTGCGCCAGGTTTCCCGTTGGATGATTGTCTTGGTTTCCGGGGCAATCATTTCCAGCGACGCCCGAATCCCGACACGGGATGACCCTTCATTCGCCGTCAACCGCAGCCATTTTAGTGCCAACAAGGTTTTAAATTTACGATTTAAGCGATTCACGGCTGATTTAACCGCCTCAGCCTCCTCGCCTATACTATTCGGAATGGGATTCCGGGCAACGGAAAAGAGTCCATAGCCTCCTTTAAACTTCGGTTCTGACGTTCCTGTTGCCTGTTTTTTGCCTCTACCAAATAGATAATCTGCCGCTTGTTCCCCAGCTACGACGACAGATGACACTGAGGGAATACTGGCAAAGGCACTGGTTGCATCCACCCGTTCAATGCGTTCTAAGTGAGTATCCAGGGCTACAGTTAAACCCAGATTTCGGGGCAATACTCGAATCCGTTCCCGTACCAGTTGACCGACTTGCGGTGGCACATTTTCCCCGCCATTCCCATTCAGAATACGTGCCTTGGCAGTTAACCCGTCTTTAGAT
>CAZNNK010000351.1:0-7023 GCA_964574085.1 uncultured Coleofasciculus sp. | reverse complement strand
CCCCCCCCCCCCCCCCCCCCCCCCCCCCCCCCCCCCCCCCCCCCCCCCCCGGGGGAGATGAGAGAGATGGGGAAGGACAAATGACCAATAACGATTAAAAATGCTTTAAGTATTGTTACTTTGGCGTGGTATGATCGCCTATGGCTAGATGCGATCCAGCCAAATTTAGATGGACTAGCGTTTGCTGCTGCCTGTGAACTTGTCAGACGACTCTGTACAACCCAAGCCCACACCCGAGGAAAGTCCACCAGGGAGTTCTCAGACTTCCCCTGAAAATTCCTCAATGCAAGAGTACTACCAACTTAAACAAACGTTGTTGTCAGTCACTCTAGCAATGACAGGGGTGGTTTTTGTCTCTGTCTGGATTTTTTACTCACTCAACATCGCCTTGAATTATTTGATCGGGGCGTGCGTTGGTGTGGTTTACTTGAGAATGTTGGCGAAAGACGTTGAGCGGTTAGGTGTCCAAAAGAGGCGTCCGAGTTCAACTCGGTTGGCTTTATTGATTGGACTATTAGTCGTTGCCAGTCAATGGCAGAGTTTACGCATTCTGCCCATATTTTTAGGATTTCTGACGTATAAAGCTGCAGTCATTGCTTATATGCTGCAAAGCACCTTGTTGCCTACGTCGAAGTAAGTTCCCATTGTCAGGGCAGCCAACGCATCCAAATAGTAGGGTGGGCTACACCCGAACTCAACGCCTGTGGACAAGAGATAACTCCCTTGGATGAAGCAGGAAACAGACTGGGCAATTGTTCAATGGACAATTGTAAATCCCTTCTGTGTAGTCGTTTCAACCAAAGGATAGAAGATAGCTGGGGAAATCTCCGGAATGGAAATGATAGATGGTTTGGCGTTCTATAATGCTTTCCCCCTTGCTGAACTAGAAGTTGGTCAGCATCTGTATTGGCATATCGGAAATTTAAAGGTTCATGGTCAGGTGTTTATTACCTCCTGGGTTGTGATTGCCATTCTGATTATTGCCTCGATTGCTGCTACTCGTAACGTTCAGCGCGTTCCTAGTGGGCTCCAAAATTTTATGGAGTATGCCCTGGAATTTTTGCGGGATTTAGCCAAAAATCAGATCGGGGAAAAAGAGTATCGTCCCTGGGTGCCGTTTGTGGGGACGTTATTTTTGTTCATTTTTGTGGCAAATTGGTCTGGGGCACTTGTTCCCTGGAAACTGATTGAGCTACCCGAAGGTGAATTAGCGGCACCAACCAGTGATATTAATACTACAGTGGCGTTTGCGCTGCTGACCTCCTTGGCGTATTTTTACGCGGGTCTGAGCAAGAAAGGCTTGGGGTATTTTGCTGGTTATGCCCAACCAACTCCCATCCTACTGCCGTTTAAGGTTCTGGAAGATTTTACCAAACCTCTCTCCCTCAGTTTCCGTCTGTTTGGCAACATTTTGGCAGATGAACTGGTGGTGGCAGTATTGGTGCTGTTGGTTCCCCTGTTCGTACCTCTCCCGGTGATGGCATTGGGTTTATTTACCAGTGCGATTCAGGCGCTGATCTTTGCTACCCTAGCAGCGGCTTATATTGGGGAGGCGATGGAAGAACATCATTAGTTGAGGCTAGTGAGTAATATTTGCCACTTCCGTCTCGTGAACAATCAAAAAATTCGGCTGTGTCTAGCGAATTCGTTTAGGGTAAGCATTTCACGCACGTTTGTTATTTAGTCAAAAGTCAAAAGCGAGGAAAATATCATGGACCCATTAATTTCTGCTGCATCTGTTGTTGCTGCTGCTTTAGCTGTTGGTTTAGCGGCAATTGGTCCAGGAATCGGTCAAGGTAATGCGGCTGGACAAGCCGTAGAAGGGATTGCTCGTCAGCCTGAAGCTGAAGGAAAAATTCGGGGAACTTTACTCCTGAGTTTGGCATTCATGGAAGCGCTGACAATTTACGGTCTGGTGGTTGCTCTCGTCTTATTATTCGCTAACCCCTTCTCGTAACGCTTTATGTCACAAGAGCATTCAGACCCCAATAACTGAGGTCTGGATGCTATTGATCTGGAAAGCTATTGAAATCGAAAACGCTATCCCATCCCAACTGAAAAGCTAACAATTTTGTGCGCTGTGGGATTACCAAAACATCATGATACATTGGACAATTTTACTTGCTGTGGAAGCAGCAGAAGAGGCAGCCGAAGGAGGGTTATTTGATTTTGATGCCACCCTACCTCTGATGGCATTGCAATTTTTAATTTTGGTGGTGATATTGAATGCGGTGTTTTATAAACCGCTCAGTAAAGCCATTGATGGACGGGATGACTACATCCGCCAGAACCGATTAGAAGCACGGGAACGGTTAGAAAAAGCTCAGAATCTGGCGAAACAGTATGAGCAAGAACTAGCTGACACTCGTCGCAAGTCACAAGAGACTATTGCCGCTGCTCAAGCTGACGCTCAGAAAATAGCGGCTGAAAAAATGGCTCAAGCTCAAGCAGAAGCCCAGGCACAACGAGAGCAAGCCCAAAAAGAAATTGACCAACAAAAAGCTGAAGCGATGGCATCCTTAGAACAAGAAGTGGATTCGCTGTCACGTCAGATTCTGGAAAAACTGATTGGACCAGAGTTGGTTAAGTAATGTCGGCTTTATCCGGGTAGGGAAGCAGGGGTTTGCGAGAGGTTAACCCCTAGTCTTTTGTCTATAGTGTTATGAACAATAACCCCGGACGAAAATTCCAGCCCGTTTAAACGTTACCCAGCGTATGCGGTAAAGCAGCATAGCAGTTCTCAATTAAAGCAGGTGTATATGGCTATTATGGGTAGTTTTTCAATGTTAGCTACCGCCGAAGGAGGATTTGGTCTCAACCTCGATATTTTAGAAACCAATGTAATTAATTTGGTGATTATTATCGGGGTACTGATTTACTTTGGGCGATCATTTTTAGGGAATACCCTATCAGAACGACGTTCCAGTATTGAAGAATCCATTAGCGATGCCGAAAAGCAGCAGAAAGACGCCGCCGCCGCCTTAGCGGATGCTCAGCAAAAGCTGGCACAAGCGCAAGCGGAAGCCGAACAGATTCGGGCAAAAGCAGAAGAAAATGCCAATGCCGCCAGAGAATCAATTTTGGCAGCGTCGGCTAAAGATGTGGAACGGATGAAAGCGTCAGCCGTTCAGGATTTAAACTCAGAACGGGAACGTGCGATCGCCCAACTTCGCCAGCAGGTGGTTGCCTTAGCTATGGAGCGCGTGGAGTCGCAACTCAAAAGTCAGTTAGATGACTCAGCACAGCATACCTTAGTGAACCGCAGCATCGAGCGAGTAGGAGCTAGATAATTATGAAAGGAAGTTCATTTAGTGCTGAGGTGGTTGAGCCGTATGCAGAGGCGTTGATGTCTGTGGCTCAAGAACATAACCTCGTGGATAAATTCGGTGAAGATGTTGCCGCGTTGCTCGATACGTTGAACGAATCAGAGGACTTGCAGCAGTTTTTAGGCAATCCGATTATCAAAGCCGAGGACAAAAAAGCCGTCTTAGAACAAATTAGTGGTGAGCAACTTCACCCCTACATGGTGAATTTTTTAAAGATTCTCGTGGATAGACGGCGGATTCTGTTTTTGGGAGACATTTGTAGGCAGTATCAAGCACTGTTGCGAGAGTTAAAACAAGCGGTTTTAGCTCAAGTCATCTCTACGGTTGAACTCAACGACGACCAAAAGCAAGCGGTGCGTCAGAAAGTTCTCAGTATGACCAATGCTCAAGATGTAGACATCGAAACCCAGATCGACCCCGATTTACTCGGTGGTGTAATTATTAAAGTAGGGTCTCAAGTGGTTGATGCCAGTCTGCGCGGACAACTGCGTCGCATTGGTATGAGCTTGAGTCGTTCGGCTTAAGGGTCATCGTTCGTGGTTCATGGTTCATCGTTGATGGTTCATTGTTGATGATGCCTGAACTTATAACGTAGCTTGCTTCTTTTCGGAAGCGAGTAGGACAAAGGACAAATGACAAAGAAAAAGTAGAGGGATTAGTTGAATGGTAAGCATTAGACCCGACGAAATTAGCAGCATTATTCGTCAGCAAATTGAACAATACGACCAAGAGGTCAAAGTCTCTAACGTTGGTACCGTTCTGCAAGTGGGTGACGGTATTGCCCGGATCTATGGCTTAGACAAGTGCATGGCTGGGGAACTGGTCGAGTTTGAAGATGGTACGATTGGCATCGCCCTGAACCTGGAAGAAGATAATGTTGGTGCCGTACTCATGGGAGAAGGGCGCGACATTCAGGAAGGAAGTTCTGTCACCGCAACCGGAAAAATCGCTCAGGTGCCCGTAGGTGAGGCACTAATTGGTCGGGTTGTCGATGCCTTAGCACGACCGATTGATGGCAAGGGAGATATTCAAACCGGAGAATCTCGTCTGATTGAATCCTCGGCACCCGGTATTATTGCCCGACGTTCCGTTTATGAACCCCTGCAAACCGGGATTACCGCGATTGACGCAATGATTCCCGTGGGACGCGGACAACGGGAGTTAATTATTGGCGATCGCCAAACCGGAAAAACCGCGATCGCAATTGATACGATTCTCAACCAGAAAGAAGAAGACGTTATCTGTGTCTACGTCGCCGTGGGTCAAAAGGCATCCACCGTGGCTCAAGTGGTCAATGCGCTGGAAGAGAGAGGGGCATTAGATTACACCGTTATCGTTGCCGCTAACGCCAGTGATCCCGCCACCCTGCAATATCTGGCCCCCTATACCGGAGCCACGATCGCCGAATACTTTATGTATAACGGCAAAGCCACGCTGGTTATCTATGATGACCTGTCTAAACAAGCCCAAGCCTATCGCCAGATGTCCCTGCTGCTACGTCGTCCACCGGGTCGGGAAGCCTATCCCGGGGATGTATTCTATCTCCACTCTCGCTTGTTGGAACGGGCAGCTAAGCTGAATGACGACTTAGGTGGGGGCAGTATGACAGCGCTGCCGATTATTGAAACCCAAGCCGGTGACGTATCTGCCTATATTCCCACCAACGTAATTTCGATCACTGACGGTCAGATCTTCTTGTCGGCTGACTTATTTAACTCCGGTCTACGTCCGGCGATTAACCCTGGTATTTCCGTATCACGGGTGGGTTCTGCGGCTCAAACCAAAGCCATTAAAAAAGTGGCAGGTAAAATGAAACTGGACTTGGCACAGTTTGATGACCTGCAAGCCTTCGCCCAGTTTGCCTCAGACTTAGACAAAGCCACCCAAGACCAATTGGCACGGGGCGCACGGTTACGGGAACTGCTCAAGCAACCCCAATACTCCCCCTTATCTGTGTATGAGCAAGTCGCGATTGTATACGCGGGGATCAATGGCTACTTAGATGACATTGAGGTGGAGAAAGTCACCGCCTTTACCAAGGGGCTGCGGGAGTACTTGAAAACCAACAAACCAGAGTTTGCTGAGATTATCAAGGATAAGAAAGTCCTCACCGAAGACGCCGAAAAACTGCTCAAGGAAGCTTTGGCTGAGTACAAGCAGACATTCTTAGTCTCTGCGTAACGTTCACCTTCAAGGTTCAGGGTTTAGGGGTAACAAACCCTGAACCCTGGACAATCAAGACTTAACCATAAACAAACTATGCCTAATTTAAAAGCGATTCGCGATCGCATAAAATCCGTCAAAAATACTCAGAAAATTACCGAAGCGATGCGTCTGGTGGCAGCGGCGAAGGTGCGTCGCGCCCAAGAACAGGTGACATCGACTCGTCCCTTTGCTGATCGCTTGGCGCAAGTTCTCTATGGCTTGCAGAACCGTCTCCGGTTTGAAGATGCTGACTTACCCTTGCTCAAACAACGGGAGGTCAAGTCTGTTGGCTTACTGGTCGTGTCGGGCGATCGCGGTTTGTGTGGCGGTTACAATACTAACGTGATTCGCCGTGCTGAAAACCGCGCCAAGGAACTCCAGAAAGAAGGCATTGACTACAAATATGTCTTAATCGGACGCAAAGCCATCCAGTATTTTGAGCGCCGCGATCAGCCGATTGACGCCAAATACACGGGCTTAGAACAGATCCCCACCTCCACCGAAGCCTCAATGATTGCCGATGAATTGCTGTCATTGTTCTTATCGGATACCGTGGATCGGGTTGAACTGGTTTACACCAAGTTTGTCTCCTTAATTAGTTCTCGTCCAGTCGTACAAACCTTATTACCCTTAACCGCCCAAGGATTAGAAGCACAAGATGATGAAATCTTCCGCCTCACCACTCGCGGTGGTGAATTCCAGGTGGAACGGGAAAAGGTGACCACGGAAAACCGTCCCTTACCCCGTGACATGATCTTTGAACAAGATCCGGTACAAATTCTGGATGCCTTACTACCGTTGTATTTGAACAACCAGTTATTGCGGGCATTACAAGAAGCAGCTGCTAGCGAATTAGCTGCCCGGATGACAGCGATGAACAACGCCAGTGATAATGCTAGTGAATTGATTGGCACGCTGAGTCTGTCTTACAACAAAGCGCGACAAGCTTCCATTACTCAAGAAATTCTGGAAGTCGTTGGCGGTGCCAGCGCCCTTGGGGGTTAGCCGTAGGGGAGGTAGGGGCGCAGCGCTTTGCGCCCGCGCCCAGCGCCTATAGTTTAATATTTATAGTAGAGACGTAGCCGGCTACGTCTCTACCACTAATATCTCCCCTTCCCAATAATTGCCAAAAGCTGATGAAAACATCAACAGAGCAAAATACCTCAACCTTATACAATAAAGATTATCACCTCTGGCTAGAGACAACGATACAACAACTCCGCTCCAGAGAATTTACCCATGTTGATTGGGAAAATTTATTGGATGAATTGGAAAGCATGGGAAAAAATAACAAAAGAGCGGTTAAAAGTCTCTTGACCCGACTTTGGGAACACTTGCTCAAGCTGCGTTACTGGGAATCAGAAAAAGAATACAATAAAAATAAGTGGAAATCCGAAATCACTACATTTCGGCAACAGATTCGAGATGAATTGTCAGATAGTCCCAGTTTAAAACCTTACTTAGTAGAAATTTTCCCTAACACGTATCAGGA
>CAZNNK010000350.1:0-7029 GCA_964574085.1 uncultured Coleofasciculus sp. | reverse complement strand
TAATGGTAGCCAATACGCCAACTTTACCGTTCGCCTCTCCGATGCCTATAGTGAGGTGGTTACTGTAGATTACAGTACCTCAGATGAGAGTGCGATCGCAGGTAAAGATTATCTTGCCACAAACGGTATCCTCACCTTTGACCCCGGTGAAACCACAAAAACCGTCAATGTAGAGATATTCGGCGATACCGACATAGAAACCGATGAAACCTTGGTTTTGAATCTCAGCAACCCAATTAATGGTGCGATCGCGGATTCTCAAGGAACGGTTACGATTGAGAATGATGACCTGCCAACTCTCTCCATTGAGAACATCAGCCTCACCGAAGGAAACAGTGGCATCACCACGGCTGAATTTACGGTTAACCTTTCCCAAGCCTTTCACGAAACCGTTACCGTAGACTACACCACTGCCGATAATAGCGCCACGGTGAAGCGTGATTATACAGCTATCAATGGTACGCTAACCTTTGCCCCTGGTCAAACCAGTCAAACAGTCAATGTTGACGTTCTTGGGGATACAGCATTTGAGGATGATGAAACCTTTGCCTTGAATCTGAGTAATGCCCAAAACGCTACCTTAGATAATAGTCAAGGTGTGGCAACAATTGTTAAAGATGATTTCCCCACACAATTAAACATCACCACTGATGAAGTAACCAACCGTTACGCCTTAACCTCCTACGGTGGAAACCAAGATAAAAACCCCTTGGTTAACTTTACCTGGGATGGCAATGAAGTCGGAATTACAGGCAATGGCTGGAAAAAAATAGCCCTCAACGGCACGATTAACAGCGGTACGATTCTGGAATTTGAGTTTAAGAGTACAGCAGAAGGTGAGATTCAGGGCATTGGCTTTGATACCGATGATCGCCTCAGTTCCAATCGTTTCTTTAAACTCTATGGCACTCAAGGCTGGGGAATTAACACCTTTAATAATTATGCCGAGAGTGCGGGCGAATGGAAGTCCTATCGCATTGACGTGGGCAATTTCTTCACTGGGCAAATGGACTACCTTTTCTTTGCCAATGACCATGATGTAAAAAATCCTACCGCATCCAGTCAATTCCGCAATATCCAACTCTATGACCAAGAATTAGCGGTAACAGCGAATGGGATAACCGACACCTACACCCTGGATTCCTATGCGGAGAATCAAGATAAAAGAGCAACAGTTACCCTTTCTGAGGATAGCAGCGAAGTCCAACTTGAGGGGAATGGCTGGAAGAAATTAGGACTCGATTACACGATTACCGCCGATACTATCTTAGAGTTTGACTTCAAGAGTACAGCAGAAGGAGAAATTCAAGGCATTGGCTTTGATAGTGATAATAGTCTCAGTTCCAACCAGTTCTTTAAACTCTACGGCACGCAATCCTGGGGAATCAAAGACTTCAATACCTACAGTGATACCGATGGGGAATGGCAATCCTATCAAATCCGGGTTTGCGATTTCTTCACGGGTCAGATGAATTACTTGGTATTGGGAAATGACCATGATGTGAAAAATCCCAATGCAGCCAGTCAGTTCCGTAATATTCAAGTATACGAACAGAGTGCAACGGACGAGATTACCGGGACTGATCCCAGTGTCGGAGAGGTAGATACTCTGACCGGAACTGCCAATGTCGATACCTTTATCTTAGGCGATGGAACCGGGGCATTCTACGGCGACAATGGGGTAGATGATTACGCCTTGATTCAGGACTTTGATGTCAGTCAAGATATGATTCAACTGGCAGGAAATGCGGCTGAATATCAGTTAATGGCAACCTCTGGCAGTTTACCCGAAGGAATGGGAATCTACCAAGATTTGGGAACATCCGATGAATTAATCGGTATTGTTCAAACTGTTGATTCGCTCAATTTAGAGAGTTCTGCTTTTAGTTTCGTTTAGGAATCAATTAATCCTAAACTGCCATAAACACGTAGGGGCGCACTGATGTCATTGGTGTCAACTTAAGCTGAAAAGCGGGGGGAGCAGGGGGAGCAGGGGAAGTAGAGATACTTTCAAATGCCAAGTACGATAAGGAAATGCCTCGGTAGAGGATATGTCTGCCTTGAATGGCTGTAAAGCAGAATTGGCAAGGGTTATGGCTTAAGTTGACACGCATGACTGATGTGCGCCCTTGTACTGATGTGCGCCCTTACTCATGTAAATCGCCGTCAAACCCTTACTGTTCCCGGTTCCCGGTTCCCTCATCTCAACCGTTAACTTTAGTGCAAGTCCAACTACTAAGTTGTCCTCATTTTGATATAATCTTCCTCTAATTCGGTTGGGGTGAATAACCCAATCACTATTACGTCGGCACTCAAATTCGCAATGACATACCCTAGAAAACAGGCAATTTCCCCGATACAGCTTAAACGTCAACGACGGGGAAAGCGAGCGGCGTTCCTGCTAGCTACTGTGTTGCTGCTCTTTTTTCCAGTTCGAGTTCTGGCTCAAGATACCGAAACCTCTAGCGGTTTCCTGAATTCGATCGATAGTGTATTCTCGGCAATCGTCGCTTTCCTCGTTGAAATTCTCTTCTACGACATCGGTGGTTTTCCACTGATTGTGGTGTGGTTGATTGTAGCAGGTATTTTCTTTACGCTTCGCCTCGGCTTTATCAATCTCCGTGCCTTTAAACATGCAATTGATGTGGTACGGGGTAGGTATGATGACCCAGAGGAAGAGGGACAAGTCTCCCATTTTCAGGCATTGGCGACGGCGTTGTCGGGAACAGTGGGATTAGGCAACATTGCTGGCGTGGCTGTAGCCATTCAAGTTGGTGGTCCAGGGGCGATGTTCTGGCTGACACTGGCGGCTTTTCTGGGGATGACAACGAAGTTGGTGGAATGTACGCTAGGACTAAAATACCGCATCGAACGCCCTGATCGCACAGTCGCGGGAGGACCAGCTTATATGCTCTCGCGCGGGTTAACGAACATGGGGTTGGCTCCTCTGGGAAAGGGATTAGCCATTATTTTTTCCGTGCTGGCGATTTTTGGTTCGATGGGTGGCGCGAATATGTTCCAGTCTAACCAAGCCGCCATCGCGTTTGTGGGTACATTTCCGGGGATGGAGGAAAAGGAATGGATCATCGGTTTGGTTTTAGCAGTATTAACCGCAATTGTGATTATTGGTGGGATTGAGCGAATTGCTTCGACGACGGGGTTGCTGGTGCCCGCAATGGCGGTGATTTATATCTTGGGGTGTCTGTGGATTGTTGTAGTTAATTTACCTCAAGTTCCTAGCGCAGTTGGGACAATTATTAGTCAAGCGTTTGTTCCTCAAGCGATTGAAGGCGGTATTATTGGCGTTATTGTGCAAGGGGTGCGGCGCAGTGCTTTTTCCAATGAAGCGGGGATCGGTTCAGCTGCGATCGCGCACTCGGCGGCTCGGACTGATGAACCAGTGCGGGAAGGGATTGTCGCCCTCTTGGAACCGTTTATTGATACGATCATCATCTGCAACATGACGGGAATCATGATTGTCCTAACGGGTGTCTATCAAGATACGGGTGAAGCGATCGATGGTTCGCAGATGACACTGAATGCCTTTGCTACAGTTAGTACCTGGTTTCCGGTTGTTCTCACCATCGCGATTTTCTTGTTTGCTTTCTCCACAATTATTTCTTGGAGTTATTACGGCGAGATTTCTTGGCAATATCTCTTTGGTCAACGCACTATTATCATCTATAAGCTGATTTTTGTCGCCTGCGTGTTTATCGGTGCCGATGTTAATCCCGGTGCGGTAATTGATTTTAGCGATTTAACCCTGCTGATGATGGCAATTCCCAACTTGATTGGTGCTTATTTTCTCTCCAATGAAGTGGCAGGAGACATCAGCAATTATATGGAGCGGCTGCGTTCAGGACAAATGCCAACTTATGCGGAAAAGCTCGCCACTTTGGGAGATTCCCACCAAGCTGGAAACTAATGTATATTTGAGGTTTGCATGTTGTCGGGGCGGGTTTCACTATTATCATTTCTTTTTATCCAGGTGTCACTCAACCCGCCCTGAATTAGGGAACAAGTCGCTTCCATCCCAGCAAGCTATACGGAAATGAAGAATTAACAATCAACCCTTAATAATTATGAGCTGGTTAAAAAAGAACAATGTGCTTGTACCAACTGATTTCTCAGATATATCTTTTACTGCAATGACTCCGGCTTTAGAGTTTGTCGAGGATATATCTCATTTGCATGTCATTCACGTTCTACTGCCTCTGAGTGCCGTCGATCCCGGTACAATATGGAAAACAGTTACCTCAGAATCTCGGCAAAACAACGCTAAATCTGTGCTGAAAAACAAGCTGAGTGAAATGGGGTATGCAGGAGTACAGCATCAGGTTTCAATTGGGACTCCTAGTCATGAAATTGTGGACTATGCCAAAGAAAAAGGAATTGAATTAATTGTCATGCCTACCCACGGACACACAGGTGTCAAGCGGGTTTTGATGGGTTCTGTCGCTGAACAAGTGGTGCGGCTGTCTCCTTGTCCGGTGTTGTTACTCCGTTGAGGGGTAGAAGGATAATCGGGTAGAAGTACTAACTCTTGCGATCGCATGGGGGGCATCTCTGATGCTAGGCTGTAATTGACCAAATTTTAGTTAGTCTCTGTTATTGGGGAAAAAGTTTATGTCTAGAGTGAAAGTACAGTTTAAGTCTCATCAGAGTTGCCATCCCAATTATGCTAATGTGGCTACAGTTAATCCTATGGATGATGATATAGTTATTGATTTTGGATTTATTGACCCTCTTAATGTCAGAGATTTAAGCAAAGCTTCCGAAGAAGAAATTGTGGTTGATTGTCAACCTATAGCTCGTTTGATTGTTAGTCCAACGCTAGCTAAACAACTGATCGCTGATTTACAAGAAGCCTTAAATATTGTTAATAAAACTGGTGCAGATATAGACTCTATAGATCAGCAAGAGAAACCTGCTGTGTACCCCGCTCCGGAGGTGGTTGAATACATGGAGCATCAGAGTCAGCTTTTTGAAGAGAAAAGACAAGAGTTGTTGACTCAGTATGGGGGGATGTATGTAATCTTTGAAGATGGACAGGTTCTGGATGCAGATAAAGACGAAGCAGCTTTAGTAAAGCGAGCTTACGCAAAAACTGAACCAAGACACCTGTTTATCAAAAAGGTTCTTGCTGAAGAGTCTAAGCTAACCGTTAACATTCCATCTCTGTCTCAATAATAGTCGAGTTTCAGTGGGTTATTATAGCTACATTTCTTTGGGACAAGGAAAGCCAGCCGCTCCTCTTACATTTTTGATTGACGAGTGCAGCTTGACGGAAATAATTCACCCACGAAAGGCGGGGCGGGTTTAGTTACATCTGGGTGCAACCGAAAAGATAGTGATGAAACCCGCCCCTACACACGTACCAGGTTCCCTCACTTTCAACGCTTCTGGCATCATACCAAATCCGGGGAACGCTACCCCTGTTATAACCAAGTCCGCGCAGGCGGACTTAGTTTGTGTAGCAGCGATTTCAATCGCCTCCTCTTGCTCATCCTGGATAAGTGCGCTTCCTGGTGCAATTTTCTATAATGTATGTAACATTTCTTAACGATAAGGGGAAGCGGATGGATTATCCGAACTTAGCGCAAATTTCAGATCAGCTAGATAGTGCCAACTCCCGCGATCGCATGGTGGCATTAGCCCACCTCCGTAACGTGCCAGCAGAGGAGGCTGTGCCTTTAATCAAGAAGGTTTTAGACGATCCCAGTTTGCAAGTGCGATCGATGGCTGTCTTTGCCTTGGGGGTGAAGCAGACAGACGAATGCTACCCTATTTTGGTGAAATTACTCGAAACTGACCCCGATTATGGCATTCGCGCTGATGCTGCTGGAGCCTTAGGATATCTAGAAGATGCCAGAGCCTTTGAATCATTAGTCCGGACATTCTATGAAGATACACAATGGTTAGTCCGGTTCAGCGCGGCTGTCGCATTAGGCAATATAAAAGATCCCCGCGCCCGTCAAGTTCTCACTCAGGCACTGGATAGTAAAGAAATCGTGGTACAACAGGCGGCTATCTCCGCATTGGGTGAAATTAAAGCCATCGAAGCCGTGGACGATATCCTGCGCTTTGCTCAATCTCCCGATTGGTTAGTGCGCCAACGATTAGCCGAAGCCTTGGGGAACCTACCCACGGACAAAAGCCGGTCAGCATTAAAATTCTTAGCCAAAGACAGCCATCCCCAAGTTGCCCAAGCTGCATCTATCTCCCTAAACCGGGTGCAAGAGGCGACAAAGCCAGCCTAAACTCCTGCCCATGGCTGTACTGGAAGTCATGAACAATCAATAATGTAATCATAAACAAGCCAGGAGAACGATAAAATCAATTAAAGCTTTGTTAACGTGAAACGTCTGACTTCATGGATATAAAAGAATTTTTTGAGCAGAGTGCTGGTCGATGGTTTTCGCAGCGTACCAGTCATCATCTGGCATTTAAGCAAGCTGAAAATGGTAAATCTGATATTACGATTGAAATGATCGCGGCTGATGCGCCAGAAGTGGTTCAGCTATGCCAACAGTATGAGGTTGATCCAGATTCAGCTATCTGTGGTGCCAGAGTGACGTGGGATGGCACAATGGACTGGGATGAAGAAAAGCATCAAGGCTCAACGGTGCTGGTGCCAGTTGCTGATCCGGATAAGCCCAATGAAGGGAAGCTATTGCGGGAAATGGGCTATGCGGAGAAAGCCCCGGTAGCGGGTCGCTATATTATGGGAGAGGATCAGGCGCTGACCTTAATTACCGACTACGAAACCATGTATTCTGAGGAGCGTTTGTGGTTTGCCAGTCCTAACTTACGGCTACGGACGAGCATTTTGAAGCGATTTGGCGGCTTTAGCATGGCGTCTATGTCTTCAGAAATTCGCATGGGCGTAACTAAACCTCCGCAAGAATCACAAGATGCGGCGGCGAAGAGTTAATCTAGGGTCTACTGAATAAGTGTTGGGGTGGGGGGGAGCTCTCACAAGGGTAGGTTTTTTACTTTGATGGTAGAATGGAGGTGAGACAAGGAAGA